>NZ_CAXBJS010000194.1:0-4832 GCF_963976025.1 uncultured Arenimonas sp. | reverse complement strand
GGCGATGCGTGGCTGGCTCATGCGCCGGCCGCCTCGAGCGCGCGGCCGAAGTCGGCCAGCAGGTCGTCGGAATGTTCCAGGCCCACCGAAACCCGCAGCAGGTTGTCGGGGCTGACGGCGTTGGCGCCTTCGATCGAGGCACGGTGTTCGACCAGGGTTTCCGGGCCGCCCAGCGAGGTGGCGTTGATCGCCAGCTCCAGCGCGCCGGCCACCCGCAGGGCGGCGTCGCGGCCACCCTTGATGCGCAGGCTGAGCATGCCGCCGAAGTCGCTCATCTGCCGGGCGGCGATCTCGTGCCCGGGGTGCGTGGCCAGACCCGGATAGTGCACGGCTTCGACCGCCTCGTGCCCTGCGAGGAACTGCGCCAGCGCCGCGGCGTTCCGGCAATGCCAGGCCATGCGCGCCGGCAGCGACCGGCAGCCGCGCAGGATCAGCCAGGCGCTGAAGGGTGCGAGGATGCCGCCGGTGAGGTGGCGGCGGTGGAAAACCGCATCGTGGAACTCGTCCCGCCGCGCGAACACCAGCGCGCCGCCCATCACGTCGCTGTGGCCGCCGATGTACTTGGTGGTCGAATGCATCACCAGGTCGGCACCCAGCGCCAGCGGCTGCTGCAGCACGGGCGTGGCGAAGGTGTTGTCGCAGGCCAGCAGCGCGTCGTTGCCGTGCGCCAGCTCCGCCAGCGCGGCGATGTCGGCAATGCAAAGGCGCGGGTTGGAGGGCGTTTCGGCCCAGATCATCCGGGTCTCCGGCCGCAGTGCGGCGCGCACGGCGTCCAGATCGGACATGTCCACGGCCGTGGCGGTGATGCCGCGCTGGGGCAGGAACTCGGCGCCCAGTACGCGCAGGCCGGTGTAGCAGTCGGACGGAATCAGAACGTGGGCACCGGTGGGCAGGGATTCGAGCGCAGCCGACATCGCTGCCATGCCCGAACCGAAACAAAGCGCGGCCTGCCCGCCTTCCATGGCCGCCAGCGCCGTTTCCAGCCGATCCTGGGTCGGATTGCCTTCCCGCTGGTATTCGAAGCCGGCCTGCCGTTCGCCGGCCGGGCCGTGCCGGAAAGTCGTGGCCATGTGGATCGGGGGCGAGACGGCGCCGGTGCTTTCATCCGGTTCGCCGCCGGCGTGCACGGCCAGGGTTTCGATGCGGGTCATGCGGCGACCTCTTTGAACGCTTCGCGCGCGGCCTGGATGGTGAACGCGAGCTCTTCTTCGCCGTGGGCGCTGGACAGGAAGCCGGCTTCGAAGGCCGAGGGCGCGAAATAGACGCCGCGGCGCAGCATGGCGTGGAAGAAGCGGTTGAAAGCGGCGGTGTCGCAGGCCACCGCGTCGGCAAAGGTTTCCACCTTCTTGTCGGTGAAGAACAGGCCGAACATCGCGCAGCTGCGGGTGGTGGTGACCGGCACGCCGGCGTCGCGCGCCGCCGATTCAAGGCCGTCGCACAGCACGTGGGTGGCCGATTCCAGGCGCTCGTAGAAACCCGGGCCCTGGATAATGCCCAGCGTCGCCAGGCCGGCGGCCATCGCCACCGGGTTACCGCTCAGGGTGCCGGCCTGGTAGACCGGACCGGCCGGCGCAATCTGCTGCATCAGGTCGGCGCGACCGCCGTAGGCGCCCACCGGCATGCCGCCGCCGATGATCTTGCCGAAGGTGCTCAGGTCGGGCGTGACGCCATAACGCGCCTGGGCCCCGCCGAGCGCGACGCGGAAGCCGGTCATCACTTCGTCGAAGATCAGGATCGCGCCCGACTGCGTGCACAGATCGCGCAGGTGCTGCAGGTAGCCCTCGCGCGGCAGGATGCAATTGGCGTTGCCGACGATCGGTTCGACGATGACGCCGGCGATTTCTTCGCCCACTTCGGCGAACAGCTTCGTGGCTGCCTCGAAGTCGTTGTAGGGCAGGGTCAGGGTCAGGTCGGCCAGGGCCTTGGGCACGCCCGGCGAATTGGGCAGGCCGAAGGTCAGCGCGCCCGAGCCGGCCTTCACCAGGAAGCTGTCGCCGTGGCCGTGGTAGCAGCCCTCGAACTTGACGATGCGCGTGCGGCCGGTGGCGCCGCGCGCCAGGCGGATCGCCGACAGTGTGGCTTCGGTGCCGGAATTGACCATGCGCATCATCTGCATGGACGGCACCAGCTTGCGCACGGTTTCGGCCATGGTCACTTCCAGCGCATTGGGCACGCCGAAGCTCAGGCCCTTGCGCATGGTGCTGGCGACGGCGTCGAGCACCTTCGGGTGGGCGTGGCCGGCGATCATCGGGCCCCAGCTGCCGATGTAGTCCACGTAGCGGTTGCCGTCCACGTCCACCAGGTAGGCGCCTTCGGCGCTGGCCGCGAAAAACGGTTCGCCGCCGACCGACTTGAAGGCGCGCACCGGCGAATTGACGCCGCCCGGCATCAGGTCCAGGGCGCGGGTGAAGAGGTCGTGGCTGGTGGCGGTGTTCATGGCTTGGTGGTCTCGTGGGTGTTCGGTTCAAAGGCGCGGCGGTAGGCGCGCAGGGCGGCGGCCGGGTCGGGACTGTCGAAAACGCCGCCGATCACGGCCAGCAGGTCGGCGCCGGCGGCGACCAGCCCGGCGGCATTGTCCGGGGTGATGCCGCCGATGGCCACCCGGGTGCAGCCCAGCGTGGCGCTCTCGGCAAGCAGGCTGGGGTTGGCGCGGCGCGCGTCGGGTTTGGTGCCGGAAGGGAAAAACGCACCGAAGGCGACGTAGTCGGCCCCGGCGGCGACGGCCTGGCGGGCGCGCTCGAGCTCGTCGTAACACGAGGCGCCCAGCCACAGGCCGGGGGCCTCGCGCCGGGCCTGGTGCAGGTCACCGTCGTGTTCACCCAGGTGCGCGCCCAGGGCGCCCACGTCCAGGGCCAGGCGCCAGTCATCGTTCACCACCAGTGGCACGCCGGCCTGGGTGCAGGCATCGGCCAGGGCCAGGGCCTGCCGGCGGCGCAGGTCCGGCCCGGCGGCCTTGTTGCGGTACTGCAGCAGGGCCGGCGCCTCGGCCAGCAGGGGCTGCAGCCGGGCCAGCAGCCGGCCGGTGTCGGGCTCGTCGGGCGTGATCAGGTAGACGCCGCGGCGCCTGGAGGATGGGCTGGGGTTCATTTCGGCGTGACCGGCAAGATGCGAGAATGTTAGCTGTTAACGCATTGACGGACCCGCAATGAACACGCCCACTGCCGCCACCACCACCTACCGCACCTGGATGTGCGTGGTCTGTGGCTTCATCTACAGCGAAGCCGACGGCCTGCCGGAAGAGGGCATCGCCCCCGGCACGCGCTGGGAAGACGTGCCGGACGACTGGGTCTGCCCGGACTGCGGCGTCACCAAGGACGATTTCGAGATGGTGCCGGCCTGAGGCCGGCGCTTCAGTTCAGTCGCGCCGGCACGCCGCTGAGGTCGACCAGCGCGGCGCGCACGCTTTCGACGTCATCGGCTTCCGGAAGCATCTGCAGGTAACGCGCCAGGTCTTCGCGCGCACCCTTGGCATAACCCAGTTCGCGATAGGCCAGGCCACGGTCGCGCACGGCTTCGGCGGTGCCGGGCGAGAGCTTGAGCAGGCGGTCGGCGGTTCGCGCCACGCGCTCCCAGTCACGCTGTTCGAGGTAAAGGCCCTTGAGGTTGCGCAGCATGCGCATGAGGATGCCGCGGTGCGTGGCCGGCGCCAGGATCTGCATCAGCTGCTGGTCGTCCGGCGGGTGGCCGCCCATGTGCGGCGAGGCGCGTTCACGCAGTTCCTCGGCGCTTACCGGCCGGCCCTTGTTGAAGGGGTCGAGCACCAGGATGCCGTCGTCCACCGGCAGCCGCACCAGGAAATGCCCCGGGAAGGAAATGCCGTCGAGCGGCATGCCCAGGCGGCGGGTGACTTCGATCTGGATCACCGCCAGCGAGATCGGGATGCCCAGCTTCCGGTCGACGACGTCGTTGAGATAGCTGTTGCGCGGGTCGTCGTATTCGAGGTTGTTGCCGGCGAAGCCCACTTCCTCGAACAGGTAGCGGTTTATCGCGGTCAGGCGCGCCGGCAGGTCGATGTCGCCGTCGAGCTGCGGGCGCAGCGCATCGGCGTAGGTTTCCACCTGCGCGGTGTAGCCGCTGGGGTCGAGGTCGGGGTATTCGTCGCGGGCGATAAGCAGCGCCGTGTCGAGCAGCGGCAGTTCGTCATCGCCAAGCGCGGCCAGCGCATTCCAGTCCGGCAGTGTGTTCGGGGCGTCCATGCAGGCAATGTGGCCCCGCTGGAGCCATGAATCAAGGCTCGCCGCGCGCGGGAATGCCGGGGCCGAAGGTGATGGTGTCGCCGGGCTTGCTGCCAAGCACGCTGGCCTGGCCGGCGTTGAGCTCAAGCACGTACAGCGCCGGGCCGCTGCTGGGGTAGGGCGGGCAGCGGTCGCCGAGCGAACACGGCGGCACGCCGCGCGACACTGACACCAGCTTGCGCGACGCATCGAAGTAGAAGATGTCGAGCGGGATCTTCGTGTTCTTCATCCAATAGGCCAGCGGTCGCTCGGCGTCGTGCACGAACAACATGCCGGTGCCCTCGGCCAGGGACTCGCGGAACATCAGCCCGCGGTTGCGCTCGGCGTCGTCGTCGGCCACTTCCACCTCGAAACGCTGGCCATTGAGCTCCACCCAGGCCTGGCCGTCGGTGGCGCAGCCGGCCAGGGGCAGCAGGGCGGCAAGGAACAGGGCGAGGCTGGCAAGGCGCATTGGGTGGCTCCGGTGGGGTGGCAAGGGACGTTCGGGGATGCCGTGGGGGGTGTCAAGCAGACCGCCAGCTAAACAGAACGGGGTCGATCTTCACCCCCTCTTCCCAATCCTGATCCATGCCGCTATAGTTCGCGGCCCTCGACGGC
>NZ_CAXBJS010000193.1:0-4909 GCF_963976025.1 uncultured Arenimonas sp. | reverse complement strand
CGCAGCCGCTGCGGCCGGGCAGGTTCCGGGCTTCGAAGGCCACCGGATCGCGGGTACGCATGTGAATGCGCCAGCCTTCCAGTTCGGGCTGCACGTCGATGCCCAGCAGGTCGTCCTTGCCCAGGCCACGTTCGGTCAGCGAAAAGCCGCGGGCGAAGTCCTCCAGGTCGCCGGGCGAGGCCATCATCACGGCGTAAGGCGCACCGTCGTAGACCAGGGCCACCGGCACTTCTTCCGCCAGCTGGTCCTGGCGCGGGCTGGCCTGCCCGCCCTGCAGGTCGAGCACCGCGCGTTCGGCCAGGCCTTCGCGGCGGCTGCGGGCTTCAGGCATCGGCCGCGGCGCGGATGCGCACCGGGATGGACTTGTAGCCGGGCGTGCCGGAGTTGACGTCATGGCAGTCCAGCGGCACCAGCACGTTGCCCTCGGGGAAATACATGGCCACCGAGCCGCGCGGCAGGTCGTATTCCACCGCCGTGAATCCACGCACGGCGCGAACGCCGGGGTCTTCGGCCGAGGCCAGGCAGGACTCGATGTCGATGCGGTCGCCGTGCGCCAGGCCACGCTCACGCAGGTCGTCCGCGCTCATGAAGACGATGTCGCGCCGGCCTTCGACGCCGCGGTAGCGGTCGGAGTAGCCGTAAATGGTGGTGTTGTACTGGTCGTGCGAACGCACGGTGGTCAGGGTAAGCACGCCCTCGCCCTGCAGGCGCAGGTCTTGATTCAAACCCGGCGACACCAGGAAACGGGCCTTGCCGCCCTCGCCCCAGTCGCGCACCGAGGCGCCCACGTATAGCCGGAAGCCGCCGGGCTCGCGCACGCGCTGGTTGAAGTCGTGGAAGATCGGGAACACCGCCTCGATGCCATCGCGGATGCGGTCGTAGTCGGCCACCAGGTGGTCCCAGTCCACCTTTGATTCGGGCAGCAGGGCCTTGGCGATGCCGGCGACGATGGCCGGTTCGGACTTCAGCAGCGGCGAAGCCGGCTTCAGCCCACCCTGCGAGGCATGCACCATCGACATCGAATCCTCGACGGTGACGAACTGCGGCCCGCGGGCCGTGAGGTCCGCTTCCGTGCGGCCCAGGCAGGGCAGCAGGATCGACTCTTTCGCGGTAATCAGGTGCGAGCGGTTGAGCTTGGTGGCGACATGCACCGCCAGGTCGAGCTTCCGCATCGCCGGGAAGGTGGTGTCCGGGTCGGAAATCGCCACCGCCAGGTTGCCGCCGAGGCAGACCAGCGCCTTGGAACGGCCGTCGCGGATGGCGCGCACCGCCGCCACCGAGTCGTGGCCGTGGCGCACGGGGAAATCGAAGCCGTAGGTGCGCTTGATGGCTTCGGCCAGCGCCGGCGTCGGCTTTTCGGTGATGCCGACCGTGCGGTCGCCCTGCACGTTGGAATGGCCGCGGATGGGCGCGATGCCGGCGCCGGGTTTGCCGATATTGCCGCGCAGCAGCAGAAGGTTGGCCATCTGGTGCACGTTGCGGGTGCCGAAGCGGTGCTGGGTCATGCCCATGCCGTAACAAACGATCACGCGCTCGGCGCTTGCGTAAACCTTGGCCGCGGCTTCGATGTCTTCGCGCGGCAATCCCGAGGTGGCGACGATGTCGTCCCAGGGCGTGGCGTCCAGGTCCTGGCACAGTGCTTCGATGCCGGCGGTGTGTTCGGCGATGAAGGCGTGGTCCAGGGCGTTGTTGGCCACCAGCCACTTCATCATGCCTTTCAGGAAAGCGACGTCGCCGCCGATCTTCACCTGGTAATAGGTCTGCGCAATGGGCGTGCCCTGCCCGCCCAGCATTTCGGTCGGGTGCTGGGGCGAGGCGAAACGCTCCAGACCGCGCTCGCGCAGCGGGTTGACGGCGATGATGGGCACGCCGCGCAGGGAAAGTTCGCGCAGCGTGGACAGCATGCGTGGGTGGTTGGTGCCCGGGTTGTGGCCGAAGCTGAAAAGCGCGTCGCACAGCGCGAAGTCGTCCAGCGTCACCGTGCCCTTGCCGACGCCGATCGACTGCGGCAGCGCCACCGAGGTGGCCTCGTGGCACAGGTTCGAACAATCGGGAAAGTTGTTGGTGCCGAACTCGCGCACCATCAGCTGGTACAGGAAGGCGGCCTCATTGGAGGTGCGGCCCGAGGTGTAGAACTCGGCCATGTCCGGGTCGGGCAGCGCCCGCAGCGCGGCGCCGATGCGGGCGAAAGCCTCATCCCAGCCAATGGGCAGATAGCGATCACTGGCGGCGTCGTAGGCCATCGGCTCGGTCAGCCGGCCGGCGTCTTCGAGAGCGTGGTCGGTCCACTGCCACAGCTGCGACACGGTGTTTTGGGCAAACAGCGCCGGCGTGGCGCGCTTGCCGGTTGCTTCCCAGGCCACGGCCTTGGCGCCGTTTTCGCAGAACTCGAAGGACGAGGTGTGCTTCGGGTCGGGCCAGGCGCAGCCGGGGCAGTCAAAACCCGCCGGCTGGTTCACCTTGCGCAGGGCGGCCGTTTCCCGCCCCACCGCCATCTGGTCCTTCAGGGCCCGTGCCACCGACCCCAGCGCCGACCAGCCCCCGGCCGGGCCGTCGAAGTCTTCGATGCCGGGGACCTTGGGTTTGCTCACATCCCGGCCTACTTGGTCGGGTCGGGCTTGCTGTCGGACTTGTGGGCGAACTTCTCGAGCATCTTCTTGCCCTCCGGCGACTGCGCCAGGCCTTCGAGCATGCTGGCGATGGCGGTGCCGCCGTCGGCGGAGAACAGGTCCATCACGCTCGACAGGCCCTTGCCCGGCGAGCCGGCGTTGGAGATCACCTTGACGTCGGCGGACTTGAGCGCCTCGGCCTGGGCCATGCCCACGGCCTGCGCGGCTTCGATGTTGCGGATGCCCAGCAGGTAGTTCTGGTAGCCCTGGTCGGCGCCGATCTTTTCGGCCAGCTTGATCTGCGCGTCCACCGGTGCCATCAGGATGGCGGTTTCGGCGGCGCCCTTGGCGTGGCCTTCGGCGGTGATGCCCTCGGCGTTGCGCTTGGCGGCCTCGAGCTGGCCTTCGGCGGTGAGCACGGTCTGCTGCTTGTTGCCCTCGGCCGAAACGATGGCCACCTGCTTGCTGGCCTCGGCCGAAACCACGGCCACCTGCTTGGCGGCGTCGGCCTGCACGATGGCGACGTCCTTGGCCTGGGCGGCGGCGATGACGGCGGCTTCGCGGGCGATTTCGGCGCCGCGCACGGTGTTCACCTGCACCACGTCCATTTCCTTGGCCGCGGTTTCGCGCTGCTGCACCTTCACCTGCTGCGAAGCCTGCTCGTTGGCGACGCCGACGTTCTTGTCCTTTTCGGCCGTGCGCAGGCCCACCTGCTCGGCGGCCAGCTGACGTGACATTTCGATCTCGCGCTTGGCGGCGATCTCGGCCATCTCGGCCTGGCGGCTGTTGTCGGCCACGACCAGGCGCGATTCGCGCTCGATGCCCGAGGTGCGCTTGGCCATGATGTTGTGGATGACATCGCTGTCCTTGGCGTCGCGGATGTCCATCAGCTCGATGTTCTTGATTGCCTCCACGCCCCAGCCGCCCAGCTGCGGCTGCACTTCCTTGGTGAAGGCTTCGCCGAAGCGGCTGCGGTCGAGCATGATCTGGTCAATCTCATGCGCGGCCAGCACGGTGCGCACGGAACCCTGGACGATGGCGGTCAGCTGTTCCTTGAGCTCCTCGAACGAAGCCACGCGCTGGGCGGCAGTATTGGAATCGCTGATGCGGAAGAAGGCCATCACGTGCACCAGGAAGGGCACGCGCTCCTTGTCGTAGGCCGCGTAGTCCGGCAGGTCGATGGCGAAGTTGGAGACCGGCAGCGTGACCCGGGTCAGGCCGATCATCGGGATGCGCGAGGGCCACTCGTAGTAGGTGTTGGAGTCAAACCCCTTGCCGTAGGACACCGTGTTCTTGCGCGTCTGCACGATGTGCACTTCGTTCACCGGCACGACCCGGCGCAGCGCGATGACCCAGAAGAACGCCGTCACCAGGGCAACGCCCGCGGCAGAGGCCAGACCGATAAGAACCAGGGACGAAGTGATCATGAAAGAATCCGCAGCAGGTGAAGTCGCAAGAGTATAGGGCTGAAAACCGGGGGACGGAGC
Organism: uncultured Arenimonas sp.; assembly: GCF_963976025.1. Classification (NCBI taxonomy): domain Bacteria; kingdom Pseudomonadati; phylum Pseudomonadota; class Gammaproteobacteria; order Lysobacterales; family Lysobacteraceae; genus Arenimonas; species uncultured Arenimonas sp. Next base: position 813 of record NZ_CAXBJS010000193.1, on the reverse strand, counting down.
CGACTTTTTCGCCCCGGGGGCCTGAGGCTTTACGGGGCGGCTACTCCAGCCCGATCCAGTCGACCTCGAGCCGGAACGGCCCCTCGCGCTTGTCGCCGATAAGCAGGCCCAGTTCGCGGACCCGGGCGGCGTCCAGCGGCGGGCCCTGCAGCGCAAAGCCGTGGGCGCTCGGGCGCAGGTCGGCCAGGGGCACGCGGACTTCGGTCCACTGCCCGGCTTCGGTGGCGAATTCGCCGCCGTAGGACACGGTGATGCCGCGGAAGCGGGCATCGGTGGCCAGGCGAAGCTGGTAGGTGCGGCCGTCACCGCGCACGCGGAGAACCACTGCCGTGGCGTCGCTGAAATCAAAATCGCGGCCGACGGTGCGCACGGACGAAAAGCCGCCGTTGTTTTCCAGCGAAAGCACGCCCGAGAACGTCAGGACGCCCTCTTCCACCACCGGGCCACCACGCGAACGACCGCCCATGACGCCGTCGTTCACCGCCACCCAGCGCGGCTCGTCGGCGTCGGTTCCAAAACTCATCAAGGGGGTCATGGCGGGCTCCGGAGTGGCGAGGACGGTGGCCGGCAACGCCAGCGACAGGGCGACAAGAACGGTGGCGATACGCATCGGGACGGCCTTTGGTCGGGTGGCCCATTGCAGCCCGCACGCCGTCGCCGGTGCGTGACGGGACTTCCGGTGCCCGGCGACCGGCAGTAGGCTGACCGTCCAGCCCGCGCCCCCGCGCCACCGCAGGAGAAACCCCATGAGTTATGTCGATGGTTTCGTGCTCGCCGTCCCCAACGCCAACAAGCAGGCGTTCCTGGATTTCG
>NZ_CAXBJS010000192.1:0-4912 GCF_963976025.1 uncultured Arenimonas sp. | reverse complement strand
GTCCACCGCGTACTGGATCAGCGGCTTGTCGACCACCGGCAGCATTTCCTTGGGCACGGTCTTGGTGGCGGGGAGGAAGCGGGTGCCCAGGCCCGCGACGGGGAATACGGCCTTTCTGATTCGGGAAGTCATTCGGTTCTCGTCAGTCGGGTTTGAGGTCCGCCGGATACGGGTCGTCGCCCTGGCGGGCTTCCGGCCGGTATTCCGGCACGGCGTCGCGCAGCAGGTCGGTCAGCGCGTCGGTGGCGCCCGGATCGGCAAGCAGCGCGTCCAGGCTTGCCAGCAGCTGGCGAAGGTGGCCGGTGCCGATTTCGCGGGGCTTGGCCTGGAGGATGCGCGGGTGGCGGGTGCGCTGGTAGCGCTCCTGCGGGTGGAAAAGGATTTCGTGCAGCTTTTCGCCCGGACGCAGGCCAGTGTAACTCACTGCAATATCGATGCCCGGACGCTTGCCGCTGAGGCGGATCATCTGTTCGGCCAGTTCCCGGATGGCCACCGGGCGGCCCATGTCCAGCGCGTAAACCGCGCCGTTTTCGCTGGCCAGGCTGACCGAATGCAGGATCAGCTGGCAGGCTTCGGGAATGGTCATGAAATAACGCGTCACCTCCGGATGGGTGACCGTGACCGGCCCGCCGGCGGCGATCTGCTGGCGGAACAGCGGCACCACGCTGCCGGCCGAATCGAGCACGTTGCCAAAGCGCACCACCGACAGGCGCACCGCGCTGCCCTCGAGCTCGGCCTGGCAGGCCAGCTCGGCGAATCGTTTGCTGGCGCCCAGCACGTTCACCGGGCAGATGGCCTTGTCGGTGGAGATGAGCACGAAGTTGTCGACGCCGGCCTCGCGGCAGGCACGCGCCAGCACCGACGATGCAACGACGTTGTTGCGCAGCGCCTCGCGCGTCTGCGTTTCAAGCAGAGGCACCTGTTTGCAGGCAGCGGCGTGGAAGACGTAATCGACCTTGCCGGCCAGGGCGATCGTGCAGGCCACCGGGTCGCCGCAGTCGGCCAGCAGGGGCACCACCGGCACGTCCGGGAAGCGCCGGGCCAGTTCTTCGGTGATCTCGCACAGCGGTAGTTCGGCGCGCTCGAAGACGATCAGCTCGGCCGCGCCGGCGGCGGCGCACTGGCGAGCCAGCTCCGAGCCGATGGATCCACCGGCGCCGGTCACCAGCACGCGCTTGCCCGTTACCGATCCCATGCCCAGGGTCGGGTCGAATTCCACCGGCGGACGCCCCAGCAGGTCTTCGATGCGGACCTCTGACAGCTCCAGGCGCTGCGGGCGGCCGGCCAGGACATCGGTTAGGCGCGGCGCGGCGCGGAACGGCAGGCCGGTGTCGTCGCACAGTTCGACCACGCGCTGCATTTCGCTGGCGCTGGCCGAGGGCATGGCGATGACCAGCAGGTTGGGCGCGGTTTCCTGGGCGATGTACGGCAGGTCTCCGATCGGGCCCAGCACCGGCACGCCGCGCACCTTGGCGCCCTTGAGCGCCGGGTTGTCGTCGAGCAGGCCGACCGCCGAGTAGCGGCCGTCGCTGGCCAGTTCGCGCAGCAGGTTTTCCGCGGTGCGGCCGGCGCCGAGCACCAGCACGCGTTTGGCATCGGCGTTGGTGGTGCGCAGGCGGTAGTCCTTCCACAGCCGGTACAGCACGCGCGGCAGCCCCAGCATCACCACCAGGGCCACCGGGTAAGGGAACAGCACGCGCCGCGGCACGTCGGGCAACAAACCGATCAGGAACAGGATGGCCACGATCAGCAGCACGCCCAGCAGCGCCCCGCGCACCAGGTTGGCCAGGTCGGGCACGCTGGCGAAGCGCCACAGGCCCTGGTACAGGCCCACCAGCTGCAGGACGATGCCCTGGGTGATCACCGCCACCACCAGCTCGGTGGCCAGCGAAGGCGCCGGCGGCGCACCGGCCATGGCGGCCAGCCAGCGCAGGCCCAGCCAGACGGCGACGATCATCGCCAGGTCGTGCAGGACGATCAGCAGCCGGGGAACCAGGCTGGTGAGGCTTTGTATGGCGGATCTCATCCGGCGGGACTTCCGTGGGGGGAACGCCCGGTCGCTGCCGGCCGTGGCCAGGCGCGCCCAAGGAGCGAATACGCAATGATGCCAAATCCAAGGGCCATCCCGCTGCCCGCCAGGGACCAGGGCGCCGGCTGGCGCAGCAGCCACGAGGCCAGGGCGACCGCGACCAGGGTCCAGCCGGCGTAAAGCCCGCAGATTCCGGCGTGGCTCCAGCCGTGGGCCACGGCGCGCTGGTAGAGGTGTTCGCGATGCGCGCGCCACAGCACCTGCCGGCGGCGCGCACGCGAAAGCAGGGTCAGGCCGGCATCGATCACCATCGCCGACACCGGCAGCAGCAGCAGCCAGGGCGCGCCATCAATGGACGCCGAGGCCATCAGCACCAGCGCGGCGATGCCGTAACCCAGGGCATGGCTGCCCACGTCACCCAGGAACAGTCGCGCCCGCGGGAAGTTCAGCGGCAGGAAACCCAGGCAGGCCGCCGCCAGCGCCACCGCCAGCCAGGTCGCCGCCGCCAGCGCGGGCACCAGCGCCGCCAGGCCCAGGGCGGCGAGCAGGGCCTGGCTGGCCGCCATGCCGTTGCTGCCATCCATGAAGTTCCAGAAATTCACCAGCACCAGCACCAGTCCCCAGGCCAGCACATGGCCCATGGCCGCGCCCCAGAGCTCGGGCAGCAGCGGGAAGGCGACCGCCAGGCAGGCCGCGCCGGCCGCCTGCAGCAGGCCCTTGGCCAGCGGCGGCAGATGCCGCAGGTCGTCCACCAGGCCGGCGCCGGCGCACAACACCAGCCCGGCCGCGAACCAGCCCCTGCCCTGCCCCAGCCAGGGCGAAGCAGCCAGCAGCACCAGCGCGATGCCGACGCCACCACCGCGCGGGGTGGGCGTGGCGTGCAGGCGGCGTTCGTCGGGCGCATCCATCACGCCGCGCCGAAGCGCCAAGGTCCGCCAAGCCAGGGCCAGGCCGAAGCCGCCGGCCAGCGACAGCATCGCCAGCAGCCAGTACGAGGGCATCGGCATCACTCGCTGACCGCGCCGTGCACGGGTTTGATGCTGCCCCAGCTCTTGCAGCCCGGGCACTGCCAGTGATGGGCACGGGCACCAAAACCGCAGCGCTGGCAGCGATAGCCGGGCGTGCGAACCACCAGCTGCTCGGTGATCTGCTTGAGCGTCTTCAGGGCCACGGCCGGGTCGGAGTCGCCATCGCGCAGGCTCAGTTCGATGAAGGCCGCCTCGCCGCGCACCGAGGGCCGCTGGCGCAGCTGCCGGGACAGGAACTCCAGCGCGGCGCCCTTGCCTTCCTCGCGTTCGAACATGCGGGTAAGGGCCAGCACCGGTGAAACACCCGGATAGTGTTCGATCATCTCGAGCAGGAAGCCGCGGGCACGCGCCGATTCGCCGCGGCGTTCGTAGCAGGCCAGCAGGGGCTCGAGGATTTCGGGCAGGAACTCGATGTCGTGGCGGGCCACGCGCTCGAAGGCGCGGATGGCGGCTGCGTCGTTGCCCTCGGCCAGCTCCAGCCGCGCTTCGACCAGGCCGGCGCGCACCGAGTGGCTGTCGGCCGCATAGGCATCGGCCACGTGGCTGCGGGCGCTGGCGAGGTCGCCGCCCAGCCGGGCCATTTCGGCCAGCTCGCAGTGGAACTGCGCGATCAGCTTGCCCATGGGTTCGCCGCCGGCGTCCTCGAGCTTGCGCGCGTGTTCGATCGCCTTGGCCCAGTCGCGTTCGGCCTGGTAGACCGAAATCAGGTGGCGCAGCGCCTGCGGCGCCAGCACGCCCATGCGCACCAGGTCGGTGAACAGGGTTTCGGCGCGGTCGAGCAGGCCGGCGCGCATGTAGTCCTCGCCCAGGGCCAGCACGGCGCGGGTTTTCTGTTCGTCGCTCAGGCCAGGGCGCGCGACCAGGCTCTGGTGCAGGCGAATGGCGCGATCAACCTCGCCGCGACGGCGGAACAGGTGGCCCAGCGCGAACTGGGTCTCGACCGTGTCCTTGTCGACGGCGGCGATCTGCAGGAAAACCTCGATGGCCTTGTCCTGCTGTTCGTTGAGCAGGTAGTTCAGGCCACGGAAGTAGGTGTTCGAAAGGCGCGAGACACGCGCACCGCCCCGGCGTTCGCCACCGCGGCGACCCGCCAGCCAGCCACCACCCGCCGCCACCGGCAGCAGCAGGAACAGCCAGGCGAGTTCAGTCATGGTCTTCCGGACCAGGGGCCACGGCGGGTGCCGCGGGTTTGTCGCGGCGCATGCGGTGGCGCAGCGGCCAGATGACCGATGCGGTGAGCACGAAGCCGGCCAGGATCGCGCCGGCCAGTACGGCCAGCAGCAGGCTGGTGCCCAGGGACAGGGTCTGGACCTGCCAGATGCCCAGGTCGATGCTGACCGGTTCGCGGTTGAGCGCGCCAAACAGCACGCCGAAAACGACGAACAGCAGTGCCAGCAGGGCCTTGATCAGTCGCATGCGCGTTATTCCCGGTACCCGTCGGCGGCAAGCTTAGCCGATTGGGGCCGGTGGGCTCAGCCTTCGGCGTGCGGTGCAGTAGCGACGGGTGCGTCCGGCGCGTTGCGCGCGTTGACCCGGTCGCGGAGTTCCTTGCCCGGCTTGAAGTGCGGGACGTACTTTCCGGGCAGGGCCACGGACTCGCCGGTCTTGGGGTTACGACCCAGGCGCGGCGGGCGGAAGTGCAGCGAGAAGCTGCCAAAACCGCGGATCTCGATGCGTTCCCCCTGGGTCAGGGCGCTGCTCATCATTTCGAGCAGGGTCTTGACGGCCAGGTCCACGTCGTCGGCCTTGAGATGCGCCTGGCGCCGCGACAGCACCTCGATCAATTCGGACTTGGTCATCTCCGGGCGATCCCTCGGTCTTCTTGGGGTGGCGGCGTGGCCCGGGGAAACCCGGG
>NZ_CAXBJS010000191.1:0-4975 GCF_963976025.1 uncultured Arenimonas sp. | reverse complement strand
CCACGGCCGAGGCGGTGCCGCGCGCGGGCCGGCCGGTGCGCGGGTCCAGGATGTGGGCCTGCCTGGCGCCGGCGGCGGAATAGCGGAACTTGTTGTAGTTGCCGGAGCTGAAAAGGGATTCGGCGTCGCCCAGTTCGACCGTGCCCAGCACGCCACCGAAGGGGTCGCGCAGCGCCACGCGCCATGGCCGCGACCCCTTGCCGACCAGGGCGGTGACATCGCCCCCCAGGTTCACCAGCGCGTCGTGCACGCCGTGGCGCTGCAGGGTAGTGACCACCTGGGCGGCCGCGACCCCTTCGGCCATGGCCGCGAAGTCGAGCTGGGTGCGCGGGTCATCGGCGCGCAGCTGCGTGCCTTCGATGTGCACGCCGGTGATGCGCGGGCGGTCCTGCAGCCAGGCGGCAAGGGTTTCGTCGCGCGGGGTCGGGGTCAGGATGGGATAGGTGGAGGTGTGGAAACCCCAGGCTTCGACCAGGCCGCCAATGGCCGGGTCGAACAGACCGTCGGTGGCCACCGACAGCGGCCGGGCCAGGCGGACCAGTTCCAGGACCGAATCCGGGGCCGGGGCCGGCTTGCCGGCAGCGAAGGCTTCGTTGATGCGCGTGACGTCCGACGGTTCCCAGGCATGCCACTCGCGGTGGCGCTGGTTCAGTGCGGCGGAGAGTTCGGCCAGCGCGGCCTGGGCGGCGTCGGGGTCGGCGCCGCGCAGGCGGATCTCGGCGGTGGAGCCGAACACCAGCAATTGTTCGACGCGTTCCGGCGGCGGTCCGCAGGCCGCCAGCGCCAGGGCGGCGGCAAGTGCCAGCCAGCGACGTGGGTCAGACGTACTGGCTGCCCGGGGCATCCACCCACCCGCGGATGAAGGCCACGTCATCGGGCGCCATGTCGATGAAGCGGAAACCGGTCCAGACCTGCCCCGGCGCCGCGGCTTCGTCCGACCACAGTTCGTGCGCGCCCAGTTCGACCGCGCGGGAGTTGCCGTCGCCGTCCTTGAGCGTGAAACGCAGCTGGAACAGGGCGTCGCTGGTCAGGGCCTCGCCCAGGATCAGAAGCATGCCGGTTTCGGACAGGTTGCTCAGCTTGCCGATGACATGGCCAGTCATGGTGTCGGTGACATCCACGTCGAAACCGACCTTGCGGCGCTTGGCGCGGCGGTATTCGGTGTTCATCGCGCGGGGGCCTCCTTGCCGGTCTTGGGCTGGCCGGCGAAGGAACGCAGGGCATTCATCACCGTGCTCCAGGCGCGGTCGATCAGCGTGCCCTTTTCTTCCTCGACCACCTTCACCTGGCCCTGGGCGATGGCCTTGGCCAGGCCTTCGAGGGTGTGGTCGCCGACCTTCTGGCCACGATGGTTCACGAACAACACGTGGCCGGTGACGGTGGAGAACCAGGACAGCCGGCGGCGGACCTTTTCACCCTGCTGGTTGAGCGTGAACTCGAACCAGGTGCCGAAGGGCAGGTGCTTGATCTGCTCAAGCCGGGCCTGCTCTTCGGGCGTAAGGATGACCTTCTTCTTTTTCTTGGATTCCTGAAGGTCCTCGCCCAGCCGGGCGCGGGCCTTGAGCCGCATGGTGAGTTCGGTGCGGCTGGCGGCGGAATCGTCGTCGGCGGCGGCACCGCCCTGCGGGTCGACCAGGCGCTGGGCGATCGCGGAGGCCTCTTCGTCGTGGTAGCCGACCTGGGTAAGCGCGCCCTGGATGTCCTGCTGCAGCGCGGCGGCCTCGCTGCTGGGAATACCGGCGGCGCCGGGCCCGGCCTTGGCGACGCCGACCAGGCGTTCGGCGATTTCCAGCTGCTGGCGCCAGGCGTCGGAGTCCTCGCCCTGGCGCAGGGCGGTAAGCGCCATCACGTCGGTCCAGGCCTGGCTGAGCAGGGTATGGGTGAAGCGCGGCAGGTTCTGCTTCTTGAGCATGGCCTCGACCACGGTCGCCGCGCGTTCGCGGGCCAGGGCCAGGCGTTCCTTGCCGCGGGCGGCTTCGACGTGGCGCTTTTCCGCCACCTCGGCCTTGCGCGACACGGTTTGCAGATGCGAGCTGAGGTCTTCGAGCAGGTTGCTGAACACGCCCAGGTCGCCGTCGAACTCGCGCACCGTGCGGTCGACCACCGACTGCATCTTGCCCACCAGCTGCTGGTCGGCGTCGTCTTCGCCCAGCCAGTAGGCGCCGGTTTCGGCGATGGCGTTGAGCATCTGCCGGGCCGGGTGCTGCTGGCGGGTGAAGAAGCCCTTGTCCTGCAGGGCCACGCGCAGCAGCGGCACCTGCAGCTTGGCCAGCAGGTTCGAGGCCGGGCTGTTGGGCCGCACGTCCTTCATCAGGTGGTCGAACAGCATGCCGACCAGGTCGATGGCGTCGCTGTCTTCTTCGGGCAGCGCCGGTGACTTGCCGTCGGGGGTGGCCTGGCGCAGCTGGGCCAGCAGGTCCTGCTTGAGGTGGTTGACGGTGCGTGCGGCCGGTTTGCCGTTGACCATCACCGGTGCCGGCGGTTTTTTCTGCAGTAGTCCCAGGGCTTCCTGGACCAGGGCCGGTTCGACCACGACGGCATTGCCGGGCGCCGAACGCGCGCCGCCACCGGCGCCGCCGCCGACCAGCTTGCCCAGCAGCTGGCGCCGCCCGGCCAGCAGGTGCCGCATCTGCTGGAAGCTGTCGTCGCTGGCCGCGGTGCCGCTGTCCTGGCCGCCGCCCGTGCCCATGCCGCCAGAGCCCCCGCCCGCGCCCGCGCCCCCACCAGAGCCGCTGCCGGTACCGCCGCTGCTACCGCCGCCGTCGGCGCGGGCACCGCCGGCGCGGGCAGTGGTTTCGTCGGCCGCGCCGTCCCGGGCGGCCTTGGCCGGGCCGGTGGTGGTGCCGGTCGGCCGCGCCCGCACCGGCACGTAGTGCAGGTTGGGCAGCACGCCGTTGCGCGCCAGGTAGGTGTTTATCGATTCGATGAAGGCGCCGTAGAGCGGCGACAGGTGCCGTTCGAAGGTGCGGTAGAGAAGGGCGCGGTGTTCGGCGCTCAGTTCAAGGCATTCGGCCGCCGAACGCAGCATGCGGCACAGGGCGTGCGGCCCGACCGGCAGGGTTTCGGCATCGAAGGCCGGCTTGCCCGCCAGCACGCCAAAACGCTGGCCAAGCAGGTAAAGCGGCAGGCTGCTGCGGACCTCGATGCGGCCCGAGACCTCGGCGAGCACCGTGGCTTCGTCCATTTCGAGGTTGTCGACCAGGGCCAGTTCGTCCCGGTTGAACCGGAAACCGCCGATCATGGCCTTCGGGCTGACGGCGTCGCGCACGCAGGCCAGTTCGGCCTCGAGCGCGATCAGGAAACGCGGCACCAGGTCGGGGCGGGTGCGCTTGACCAGGCGCTGCGCCTCGAGCCAGCGTGTCTGCACGATGTTGCTGCGCGCCTGTTCGGCGTACTTGAACAGCTGCTGCTCGAATTCATTGAGCGTGCCGACCAGCGTGCGTTCGATTTCGTCGGACGCATACTCGAGGATGCCGCCCAGAAGGCCGCGTACCCGATCCGGCAATGGCCGCGACGCCAGCGTCGGTGCCGACGCGTGCGGAGGTGGTGCGGATGCGGACATCCGTCTCTCCGTGTGATTCCCCAGCGCGATTCTAGGCACACCCGGGCGCCCGCGCCTAGGGCCGGGCCACCCGCGACGCCGTTGTCGCGGGTGGCCGGAAACACTAGTGCTTGCCGTTCCAGACCAGTCCCAGCACCCCGCTGCGGCCGGGCGTGTTGTAGCCCTGCACCAGGGTGTAGTCGCGGTCGGTCAGGTTTTCGATGCGTGCTTCGAGCCGCCAGGACGGTGAAAGGGACCAGGCCAGGCGCAGGTGGGCGATCGCATACGCGCCGGGATTGCCCCCGACGTCGCGCCGGGACGAGGCGTAGTCGGCGTCCAGGCCCAGTTCCAGGCCATTGCCGAAGCGGTAGCCGACGTCCGCGTGCGCCTTGTGCCGGGCGCGGCGCAGCAGGGCAAGGCCGGTGGCCTCGTCCTCGGTGTCCAGCCAGGCCAGGTTGCCGCCGAAGGTCCAGGCCTCGCCGTCGTAGCGGTAGTCGAGCTCGACGCCGTCCATGCGGGCGCGGTTGATGTTGATGGCATTGTTGGTGCCCGGGGCCGCGAAGGCTATCAGGTCGCGAACGCGGGTCCGGTAGGCCGAAAAGCCGAGCGTATGCCCCGTGGCCGGTGCCAGGGACAGGCCCGCTTCCAGGGTTTCCGAGCGCTCGGGGCGCAGGTCCGGGTTGCCGGCGAAGCCGTAGCCGGTGTCCGGGTAATAGAGCTCGTTGAAGTTCGGCGCCCGGAAGCCTTCGCCCCACGACAGCCGCAAAAGGGCGTCGGGGCTGAAGTTCCAGCCCCAGGCCGCGTTGGCGGTGGTGGCGCCGCCGAACTGGTTCCTGTGGTCGCGGCGCAGCGAAAGATCGAGCAGCTGGCTGCCCCAGCGTCCGCCGTAACCGGCAAAGGCGGCGCGGCTGCTGCGGCTGCGTGAGAAAGTTTCTCCATCGAAGACGTTCGAGGAAATGCCCTCTTCGTCCTGCCAGTTCACGCCCAGGTTCAGCGTGCCCGAGGGGCCCAGCGCCAGGCTGTTCACCCAGTCCAGGCTGGTGCGGCGGCTGCGGAAGGCGTTGGAGAAGCCCGACACCGTGTCCAGGTCCTCGCGGGCATGGCCCAGGGCCAGCTGGTGGCTCCAGTTGGTGCCCAGTTCGCCGCCCAGGCTCAGGCCGGCGGAGCTGTTGCGGGCACGGGTGTCGCCCTGGTCGAACTCGACGTCGGCTTCGGTGGCGACCGCGCTGAAGGCCAGGCGTTGGCTGCCCAGCGTGGTCCGTCCGCGCAGGCCCAGGTTGACGTTGCGGTAGCCGTCGTCGTCGGGGTCGTAACCCCAGCTGTCGGCATTGGTGGCGGAAAAGCCGCGCAGGCGCTGCCAGCCGGCAGTGACGCCGAAGCCGCGCTCGTCGGTGCCGGCGCCGGTGCCGGCGCTGGCGCCGACGCGGCCGTAGC
>NZ_CAXBJS010000190.1:0-4978 GCF_963976025.1 uncultured Arenimonas sp. | reverse complement strand
CCGCCGCCGATGAAGGCGAATTCGTAGACGCGGGCCTCGCTCAGGCCTTCGAGGTAGACCAGCTCGAGGATCGGCGTGCCCTGTTCGGCGAGCAGGTACGTGTGCACGGGTACGTAGTTGCCCTCGACCTCGGAGGGAAACGCCTCGAAGCTGAGGTTGTCGGCGCCGACGACCATCGCGCCGCTGTCCTCGACCAGGAACCGCGCCGCGTCCATGCCCAGGCCGGGCGGGTTGTGCATGTAGGCGGCGGTGTCGTTGTAGACCTGCATGCGGCCGGTTCGGATCAGGACCACGTCGCCTTCCTGAAGCGAGACCTTCTGCCGCTCCAGGGCGCCACGCAGTTCCTCCCGGCTGACCCGATGGCCTTCGGGCAGCATGTCGATGCCCAGGTAGGCGGGCAGGTCGATCATCACGCCGCGCGCGACGATGGCCGGCAGCTTTTCGGCGCCGCCGACTTTCCAGCCGCGGTCGCCGAGGTGCTCGGCCGCGCTGAAGCCGTTCCAGATGCGCCCGTCGAGGCCGAAATGGGCGAGCGTGTCGATGTGCGTGCCGGTGTGGGTGTACATCGAGAACGCCGCGCCGGTATAGCTGACATGCTCGTTCATGGCCGCGCCCAGGCCCAGCGGATCGTCGATGGCGGTGCCATGCGGGGTGTGGGTCATCCACATCCGGTAGTGCGGGTCGCCGGCGGCCTGCCAGCTGGGCATGCCGATGAACAGGTCGACCGACAGGTCGTAGACGGCGCCGCCGTCCACGCGCGAGAGCACGGCGGCGCGGGACTCGGCGCTCATCAGGTTGAGCCGCCCGATTTCATCGTCCGGACCCCAGGGACTGGTGCCGACGACGGGTTGCTGCGCGTGGCTGAAGGCGGTGGCCGCCAGCAGGGCGGCGGTCAGCAGGATATTGGTGGCGTGTGCGGACATTGGAATCTCCTCCGGGGCGGCTGCAGACTCACGGTGCGCCTCGCACTTGTGGAAGAGAATCCGCAAAATCGGGAAATCAGCTTTCGCCCTTGGTGAACAATGGATCGCATCGCCGCCCTCCGGGTATTCCGCCGCGTGATCGAACTCAACGGTTTTGCCGCCGCGGCGCGGGACCTGGACCTGTCCAACGCCGCGGTCAGCAAGATCATCAAGGACCTCGAAGCCGACCTGGGGACGCCGCTGATACTGCGCACGACCCGCTCGCTCAGGCTTACCGACACCGGGCACGACTATTTCAACCAGATCACGCGCATCCTCGATGAGCTGGGCGAAGCCGAAGACGCCGTGCGGTCCAGCGGCGGCGAGCCACGGGGCGTGCTCCGGGTCAGCGCGCCGCTTTCCCTGGGGCTCGTCCTGCTGTCGCCCATCCTTGCGCGCTTCGCGGCGCGCTATCCGCAACTCGAGCTGGACGTGGAGTTTGGCGACCAGTCGGTCGACCTGATCGAAGGGCGCTTCGACCTGGCCATTCGCGGTGGGCTGCTCCAGGATTCGAGCCTGAAGGCGCGCAAGCTCATGGATATCGAGCGCGTGGTCTGCGCATCGCCCGATTACCTGGCCCGATGCGGCACGCCGGAGAGCCCTGAAGACCTTTCCGGTCATCGCTGCCTGATCTATTCACTCTCGCCCACGCCGCGCAGCTGGGTGCTCGACAAAGACGGGGAATCCGTCCGCATTGCCGTCGACGGCGGATTCCGGGCCAACAATTCGCTCGCCGTCCGCGAAGCGGCCATCGAGGGGCTGGGCGTGGCCCTGCTGCCGAAGATCTATGCAGTGGACGCCCTGGCGTCGGGCCGGCTGGTCCGCGTGCTGCCCGACTGGCGCGGTGAACTGCACGCGCTCTACGGCGTCTATCCGCATCACCGGGAAGCTTCGCTGAAGGTCCGGTCCCTGCTCGATTTCCTGGTCGAGGCAGTCCAAGACGTCCTTGCCTGAGGCGATGGCCATCGTTCACGCCAGGTGAAAGGTGATTCCATGAGCCGGGGGATTTTCCCGCCGGCTTCGCTCGCTACGCTGGCCGTCGAATCATCGGGGACCACGAGCATGAAAACATCCATCGTCATCGCCTTCCATTCCGGCTACGGACATACCGCAGCCCTCGCCCGGGCCGTTCAGGAGGGGGTCGAGCGCATCGAGGGGGCCAATGCATCGTTGATCGACGTGACCGACCTTTCGGAAGAAGCATGGACCGAGATGTCCGAGGCGGACGCCATCATCTTCGGCTCGCCGACCTACATGGGTGCGGTGTCGGGACCTTTCAAAACCTTCATGGACCGGACGTCGCCGCTATGGTTGCAGCGACGCTGGCAGGACAAGCTGGCCGCCGGTTTCACCGTCTCGAGTTCGCAGGCCGGCGACAAGTACGCGACGCTCAGCCAGCTGGCCACCCTGGCGGCACAGCACGGCATGCTCTGGGTCAGCCTGGGCCTGCTTCCGGGCAACAACTCCTCCAGCGGCTCGGTTGACGATGTGAACCGGATCGGTGGTTCGCTCGGTGCCATGGCGCAGGCCAACGGCGACGAGCCAGCGGACATCGCGCCCCCGGCCTCGGATCGAGAGACCGCCGCGCTGCTCGGCGCCCGCGTCGCGACCCTGGCCGCCCGGTTCAAGTTCGGGGCTCCGTTCAGGCCGCTTCCGGAACGCGCCTTTGCGCCGGCGGCCGAAGTGCGGACCTGAGCGCGGTCGGGCGATGCTGAAGCATCGCAGCGAGTCTGCGCAACGCACAGCGGTCCTGCATACCGCCCGCGTTCCGCACTTATCATGCTGGTTAACGGGTAGCGCGAGGATTCCAGGAGTGATGCGGAGCGTATTCAACAGATTTCTTCATTGCGCCATCTTCGCAATGTTGGTCCTTTCGGCTCCGGCTGCGATGGCGGCGGACATCGAGATTGACGGCGAACTGTTCGAGGTCCATCGGGTAAACGAGCACGTTTTCGTCGCGAGCCAGGCCTACGGTTCAACCCGGATAAATTTCGGCATCGTGGTCGGAAGCGATCAGGTCGTCCTGGTTTCGTCGATGATGCGCTCCCATGCGCCAAGCATTGAAGCGCTCGTCAAGAAGGTCAGCGGCAAGCCCGTGGGTGTGGTGCTGGTCATAGACTCCGACCCGTTCCATCACAGCGCGAGCGCCTACTTCCGGGACAAGGGCGCCCTGGTCATCGGCCACGAAGCGCTTGGATCCAAGGGCATTGGCATCGATGTGGGTTTTGACTCCGAACTCGTCCTGGATATGGGCGTGGAGCGAATTCGGATGCGCCATACCCCAGCGCACACGGCCGACCATGCGATGGTCACGCTGGAAGAAAGCCAGGTCGTCTTCACGGGTGATGCCTTTCGCAACGACTGGCTGGTCTATGCCGGCCCCAACGGCTGGTCGGCGCAGCTGGCGTTCCTTGATGCGCTGAACGCCAACTGCAGTGCTTCGACGATCCTTGTGCCCGGCAATCGAGGGCGGGTCGTGCACAGCACATGCGCGGACCTGGAGTCGGCCACCAGGATCCATGGAGCATTCAAGGCGGCCGTGGACAGCCTGTCCCGGCAGGGGCTGTCTGCAAAGGAGATCAGCGAGAGCGAGGCCGTTCAGGGTGTTCTTCGCTCGCTCGAGCGCTATGACGAGTTCGCGCCCCACGTCATTCACCATGTGGAAGAGTTGTTGGCGCACACAGGCCAGTCTGTCGAGCCGTAGAACACCAAGCCATGGCCCCAAGCCAGCCCTGTCGCGGTGACCCGGCGACCCGGCGGCCACGCGCCGCGCACCCGAAAAGGCCCTTGGGCCCGGGTATGCTGTCGGGCAGTGGGCCGCCGACGCGGCCCGGGTGCTGGGGCAGGTCCGGGCAGGCAGGTGGCCGGGTATCGCGCCCAGCGTGCGCAGGTCAGCCGCCAGGAGTCATCGCCACAGTGTTCAGTTACCGGCCGTACGTCCAGACGATCACCCTGCCGGCCGGCGGGCTTTGCCTGGTGGTCGACAACGCCTTGGCCGAACCCGAACGCTGGCGCGCGCTGGCGGCCAAACATGCGGCGCAGTTCGCGGTCGATCCGCTGGCGGGTTTCCCGGTGCGCCGGCTGCCGCTGCCGGGGCCGGTGCTGACGGCCATGCACGTGTTCTTTTCCGAAACCTTCCGCGAACCGCTGGGCTTCCGGCGGGTGGTCGAAGGCCAGGGCTGGCTGTCGCTGGCCACGGCGGCGCCCAGTGCGCCGGCGCGGGCTTCGTCCAGCGGGCCGGGCCAGGGCACGGGCGTGATCAGCCTGTGCCTGTTCGAGGACCCGGCGCTGGGCGGGATGCTGTTCCCGCCCTCCTTGTTTCCGGGCGACGAGCCGCCGCCCAGGGTGGAAGCACGCTACAACCGGCTGGTGGCCTTCGACGGGGCCTGCTGGCACGCGCCGGACATCGCGGCGCCGGCGCGGCTTTCCGACGACCCGGTGAAGGGGCGCCTGACGCTGGACGCCCGCTTCACCTGCCGGCGCCGGCTTCAGTAGTTGAGCTTGACCGGGCTGGCCTCGAAACGCTGCACGGAGTCCAGCACTTCCTGGCGCGCGGCCTCGGCGCCTTCCCAGCCTTCAAGCTTGACCCACTTGCCCTTCTCCAGGTCCTTGTAGTGCTCGAAGAAGTGGCCGATGCGGTCCAGCCAGTGCTGGCTCACCTGGTCGATGTCCTGGATGTGGGTGTAACCCGAGAAAACCTTGTCCACGGGCACGGCGACGAGCTTGGTGTCCTCGCCGGCCTCGTCCTTCATCTTGAGCATGCCGACCGGGCGGCAGCGGATGACCGAACCCGGGATCAGGGTCAGCGGCAGGATCACCATCACGTCCACGGGGTCGCCGTCGCCGCACAGGGTGTGGGGCACGTAGCCGTAGTTGCAGGGGTAGCGCATCGGGGTGGACAGGATGCGGTCCACGAAAATGGCGCCGGTTTCCTTGTCGACCTCGTACTTGACCGGTTCGGCGTCCTTGGGGATTTCGATGACGACGTTGATTTCGTTCGGCACGTCGCGGCCGGT
>NZ_CAXBJS010000189.1:0-4989 GCF_963976025.1 uncultured Arenimonas sp. | reverse complement strand
TTCGACGAAGTTGGCTTCCAGGTGCCGGCCGGCCTTGTCGAAGCCGGCCACGCGCACGGTGGCATCGGCCTGCACGGCCGCTTCGGTCCAGCCGGCCGCGCGCTGGGCCTGCCGGAACTCGTCGAACACCAGGGCCAGGCTGCGCGGGCTGTGCGCGCCCAGCGAGATCGTCCCGCCCAGCCGGGTTGCGCTGGTGATGCTGGCATCGCGCGGCAGCTTCACGTCGCCGGGAAAGTCGTCGGGCAGGGGCAGGTTGTCGCCGCTGGTGGAACTGTAGAGCCCGGCCTCGGTTTCCAGGGTGAGCGTGCGTTCGCCATTGGCGGCCTGGCCTTCCGTGGCCTGCTGGCGGGCGTTGGCCTCCAGGGCTTCGTCCACCAGGGCTTCCGACGCGCTTTCGGGGTCGGGGCCGCAGCCGCTGCACAGCAGCGCGGCCAGGCAAACACTCAGCAGGTGGCGGGCGGACGGGGCCATGGCGGCTCCCCGGCTAGGGCTTACCGGGTCAAACGCGCCAATGTCGCTTTCAAGGCCAAACCTTCGCCGCGCAGGTAGTCGCGTTCGTCGCGCCAGTGCGGCCAGCGTGTTTCCACTTCGCGCCAGAAGCGCGGTGAATGGTCGGCGTGCAGCAGGTGGCAAAGCTCGTGCACCAGCACGTATTCGAAGGCCGAGGGGCGGCCCAGCACCAGCGCCAGGTCCAGCGAAACGGCGTCGGTGGGGCTGAGCGAACCCCAGAGCGAAGACAGCGGGCGCAGGCGCAGCGACGCCGGCGGCCGCGGCAGGGCCGGCAGGTAACGCGGCAGCCAGGTGCCCAGGTCGGTGCGCGCCTGCTGCAGGTAAAAATCGCGCAGCGCGGCGCGGGCGCGGCGGTCGTCGGCGCGGTCGGGCAGCTGCAGTTCGATGCCGTGTTCGGTGAGCGTGGCGCGGGCGAAGCGGCCCTCGCGCCAGGCCAGCGGTGCGTGCAAGCCGCGCAGGGGCAAGGGTTCGGCCCAGTCGCGTCCGAACAGCGGGGCATCGTCGGGGTGCTGGCGGTCGAGCTGCTCGGCCAGCCAGACGCGGTGTTCGTGCAGGAAGGCCTCGGCCATGCGCACCGAGGCTGCCGTGGGCAGGGTCAGGCGCGCGCCCTTGTCGGAAACGATCAGGCGCAGCCGGCGCGCGCGCCGGTCGCGCACCCAGCGCACCGGCACTTCGCGGCCGTCGGCCAGCGCCAGCGGCCGGATCTCGGCCGCGGGCGGGGCGGGGCGCTTGGTTCGCAGGAACATGGGCGCCAATCTACCGCGGGACGGGATCAGGCGTCGGCGCGGCTGAACTTCAGGGCCGGCTCGAGCACCGCGAACAGGCGCTTGAGTTCGCCGGACATCAGCGCGAAGCGGGCGTCGAGTTCGGCCGCCACGCCGTCGGCTTCGGTGCCTTCGAGCTGGTCGACGGCGCCGTCGAGGAACTTGAGCTTGCGCAGCACCAGGTCTTCGCCCAGCACGAAGCCGACGTGGTCGTCGAGCACCAGGGCCAGGCGCGTGACCTGCTTGCCGGCCTCGAGGTGCTGGCGGATCTCGTCCACCTGCAGTTCGTGGCGGCTGCAGCGCACGACGGCGCCGCCGTCCACGGGGTCCTTGAGCTCGCATTCGTCGCCCAGCGACAGGCCCGGCGGCAGCGGCTCGCCGGCCAGCCAGCCGGTGAGGATGACGCGCACCGAGGCTTCGGCGTTCAGCGGCAGGGCCGGGAAGCTGCCCAGGGCGTGGCGCAGTTCCGAGACCAGGTTTTCGGCGGTCTTGCGCGAGCTGGTGTCCACGGCGATGAAGCCGTGTTCCAGGTCGAGCGTGGCCGAGCAGCGCACCGGCCGCACGAAGGCGCGCGGCAGCAGTTCAAGCACGATGTCTTCCTTCAGGCGCTTGCGGGCGCGACCGCCCAGGCGGCGGCCTTCCTTTTCTTCGATCTCGGCGAGCTTGCGGCCCAGCTGGTCGTTGATGACGGCCGAAGGCAGCAGGCGGTCTTCACCGCCCAGGGTGATCCAGATGGCGTCGCCGACGCGGTGGCTCATGGTCGCGCCGTCGCGGCCGAAGGGCGAGATGAAGCCGCGCGACATCAGCTCGGACGGGCCGACCGGCTTGAGCTTGCACTCTTCCAGGCGGGCATCGAGGTCATCGAGGGTTTTGGCGAGGGTGGTCGGGAAGCGGAAGAACGTGAGATTGCGAAAAAACATCAAAACTCCGGGGGAAGGGGGTCGGGGGTGCCGACCGCGAGCCAGGCGTTGGCGTCAGGCAGGGGACCGTCGCCATGGCGGCCCAGGGCGGCGAAGTCGAACAGGTTCGGGTCGGCCAGCTGCGCGGGGCGCACGTCGGCCAGGGCGCGGGCGATGGTTTCGCTGCGGCCGGGGCTTTCTTTTTCCCAGGCGGCCAGCATGCGGGCCACTTGCTTGCGCTGCAGGTTTTCCTGCGAACCGCACAGGGTGCAGGGAATGATGGGGAACTGCTTGAAGTCGGCGTAGGCCACCAGGTCGGCTTCGCGACAGGTTGCCAGCGGCCGGATGACCACGTGCTCGCCGTCGTCGCTGAGAAGTTTGGGCGGCATGCTGGCCAGCTTGGCGTGGAAGAACAGGTTCATGAAGAACGTGGCCAGCAGGTCGTCGCGGTGGTGGCCGAGCGCGATCTTGGTGAAACCATTTTCCTTGGCGTGCCGGTACAGCGCGCCGCGGCGCAGGCGCGAGCACAGCGAGCACATGGTCTTGCCTTCGGGCACCACGCGTTTGACCACCGAATAGGTGTCCTGCTCGATGATCGTGAAGGGCACGCCGATCGAGCGCAGGTAGTCGGGCAGCACGTGTTCCGGGAAACCGGGCTGCTTCTGGTCGAGGTTCACCGCCACCAGCTCGAAGCGCACCGGCGCCTTCTTCTGCAGCTGCAGCAGCAGGTCGAGCAGGGTGTAGCTGTCCTTGCCGCCCGACAGGCAGACCATGACCTTGTCGCCGTCTTCGATCATGCCGTAGTCGGCGATGGCCTGGCCGACCTGCCGACGCAGGCGCTTGGCCAGTTTGGCGCGCTCATGCGCCTGCCTGCGCGCGACGCCTTCGGGCGTCGGCTGGCGGGGCAGCGGATCGTGCAGGACCAGGGTCATGGCGGGGCTTGGAACGATGGCGAAACGGTCGCCCATTCTACCCCTGTCGCCCGGCCCGCCGGGGCGCTAGGCTAGCGGGGAACCGGGAGAGCGCATGGCCACCGAAGATCCCGCCAAGATCACCGCCCAGCTGGTCGAGCTGCGGGTCGAACACCGCGACCTCGACGAGGCCATCGCGCGCCTGGCGGCCGACCGCGAGGCCGACGAGCTGACGCTCAAGCGCCTGAAGAAGCGCAAGCTGCGGATCAAGGACATGATCACCGCACTCGAGAGCCGGCTGATTCCCGACCTCGACGCCTGAATATTCCTGGCTGGGTTCGCGGCGCCGGCTTCAGGCCGGCTTTTCCTCGTCACCGCGCGCCTTCGCCACCTTGCTGACCGCCTCGGGCGAGAGCTTGGCGATGGTGTGGCGCAGGTCGCGGCCCAACACCACCTTGGCGTCCTTTTCCCAGGCCATCAGTGGCTCGTCGAAGTCGAGCTTGCCGTTTTCGGCGATCCAGACCAGCTTCATTTCGCGCAGCTTGTGGATGAAGCCGCGGAACAGGGTCTTGTCGAAGAACTCCGGCGCCGCCGGCGCGTAGAGCAGGCTCAGGCGCTGGGCGGTGAGCTGGCACAGGGTCTCGAGTTCACCCGAGCTGAGCGTGCGCGGGCCATTCTTCACCAGCGTGGTGATGGCGATGAAATAACGCTCGAAGGCCTGCTGCAGGCTGTGGGCGACCGCGCGCAGGCGGAAGACTTCGTCGGTCTGGCCGGGGCCACGCGACAGGTAGCCGCCGTCGTCTTCGCTGGCCATCGACAGCAGGCCCTCGGCAACGAACAGGTCGACCGTGGCGTCGAGGTGGGCGACGAAGCCGTCGCCGTCCCAGGGCAGGAACAGTTCTTCCTGCACGAACGGATAGATCGTCCGGCCCAGGCGCAGCAGGCCTGCGCGGCTCATGCGGCGGTTGTTCTGGAAACACAGCGCCACCCAGGCGGCGCCGGCGAACAGGTGCAGCACGTTGTTGCGGAAATAACTCTGCAGCACCGCGGTTTCGCCTTCGACGCTGAGCACGGCGCCCAGCGGATGGTCGGTGCGGGTCAGCACGCCGATCTTCTCGCCATAGGCGATGATGCCGGCCGGGTCGAGTTCGGTGACGGTGACGCGGTCGGAATACGGCAGCGACGCCAACAGTTTCTTGTACAGGCCCAGCTGCGCCAGCAGGTCGGCTTCGGACATGGCGTGCTTGGGCGTGGCCAGCAGGGCCAGCGCCAGCAGGTTCACCGGGTTCACGTCGGCGGCGCGGTTGATGTTGACCTGGATCTGGTTGGCGATGTCTTCGACGGCGGTGTTGAGCCACGCCGGTTTTTCGTCTGGGTTGGTGCTGTTGCGCTCGCGCCAGTCCGGCGCGTGCACGGCCAGCACCTTGTCCAGGAAGATCGGCTCGCCGAAGTTCACCGCCACCTTGCCGTAGTGCTGGCGCAGGATGCCGGCGGCGGCCTTGAGCAGGGCCCAGATGGTTTCTTTTTCCTTGGGCTGGCCGGTCAGTTCGTCGAGGTAGCTCTTGCCCTCGATCAGTTTCTCGTAGCCGATGTAGACCGGCTGGAACACCACCGGCCGGCGCGGCGCGCGCAGGAAGGCCTTGAGCGTCATCACGATCATGCCGCCCTTGGGCGGCAGCAGCCGGCCGGTGCGCGAGCGACCGCCTTCGATGAAGTATTCAAGCGAAAAACCTTCCGACACCAGCTGCGCCACGTATTCGCCCAGCACCGCGGCGTACAGCGCATTGCCCTTGATCGAGCGGCGGATGAAGAACGCGCCGCCGCGGCGAAGGATCGGGCCCAGCACCGGCATGTTCAAATTGACGCCGGCGACGATGTGCGGCGGCACCACGCCGCGGCTGTAGA
>NZ_CAXBJS010000188.1:0-5013 GCF_963976025.1 uncultured Arenimonas sp. | reverse complement strand
GCCCTGGCCGAAGTGCGCGGCGTGCGCATGCACGTCCACGATGCCCGGGAACACGGTCTTGCCGGCCACGTCCACTTCGCGCGCACCGGCCGGGATGGTCACGTCGCCGCGCTTGCCCACCGCCACGATGCGGTTGCCGCGCACCACGACCACGCCGTCCTCGATCACTTCCCGGGTCTTGTCGGCGTCGCGCATGGTCACCACGCGGCCACCGACCAGGGCGAAGGTTTCGTCGGGCCGGTCGCTGTCGATGCGCAGGCCCACGGGCGTGCCGGCATCGGCCTTGCCCGCCGCCAGTGCGCGGCTGTGGTAACGATCACCGACCATCCAGTGCACCGACTTCGAGTCCGCGCCCCAGTGCAGGTAGCTGCCCATGTCGGTGCCCAGGGCCGTCACCGGCAGGGCCTTGGTGTCCTTGTTGAGTTCGATCGAACCACCGGTGGCCGGCAGCGGCGCCACGTAGCCGTTGAACAGCTCGGTGAAGGCCACCGACTTGCCGTCCGGGCTGATCGCCACGTGGTCCACGTACTTGAGGTTGAACACCTCGCGCGGCTGCTCGCCGTGCAGGCCGGCGCTCATCAGCTTCTTCTCGAGGCCACCGCCGGTGAGGAAATACACGCGCTCGCCGTCGGCCGAAAACTGCGGGTCGGCGCCGTCGCCGGCGATTTCCACCGCTTCGCCGCCGGCCGCCGGCATCACGAAGATGCCGCGGCTGCCACTCCACAGGCTGCCGGTGAGGCCGCCGCCGCCCTGGCGCGAATACACCACGCGCGCACCGTCCGGCGAATAGCGCGGGCCGTAATAGAAGCCCGGTTCGGTGGTCAGCTTGCGGCTCTGGCCGCTGGCGAGGTCGAGTTCGTGGATCGCGCCCAGGGCTTCGTCCGACCAGGTGGTGAACAGCAGCTTGCGGCCGTCGCGGCTGAAGCTGGGCTGGTACTCGAAGCGCGAGTCATCGCTGGTCAGCCGGCGCGGCTGGCCGTTCGGCAGCGACTTGGTCCACAGCTGGCCGACGGCGTGGAAGACCAGGGTCTTGCCGTCCGGGCTGGTGGCGACGTCGCGGATCATCTTCGGCGCGAAGCTGTCGCCCTCGATGTTCTGCTCGAAACGCAGCGCCGGCAGCACGCTCTGCTCCACCTGCGCGGTGAAGGGAATGTTGCTGGCCTTGCCGCTGGCCATGTCCACCTGCCACAGCTTGCCCTGCGCCCAGAGCACCACGGCCCTGGAATCGGGCGTCCAGTCGAAGCCGGGGTAGGGGCCGAAGATGGCCCAGGCTTCCTGCTGGTCGTGCGACAAGCCGTCCCAGACCGGGCGCACGAAGCCCGAATCAAGATCGATCACGTGCAGCACCGACTTGTCGCGCACGCGCTTGACGAAGGCCAGCTGCTTGCCGTCGGGCGAAGGCTGCGGACGCACCGCGCCGCCGGCACCGGCGACCACGGTTTGTGTCTCGCCGGTTTCGCGGTCAAGGCGCTTGATCGCGTAGATGGTGCCGTGCACGTTGCGGTTGTACTGGAACATGCCGCCCGGGCTGATGTCCTCGGAGAAATAAACGTAGCGGCCATCGGCCGACACCGCCGGTTCACCCAGGTCCTGCTGGTCGTTCTTGCGCGTGGTCAGCTGCAGTCCGCTGCCGCCGTCGCGGTGGAACATCCACAGTTCACCCGCGCCGAGCGATCGGCCCGAGGTGAAATGTTTGCGGCCGACGATGTACTGGCCGTCCGGCGTCCAGTACGGGCTGTTGAGCAGGCGGAAGTCTTCCTTCGACACCTGGGTGGCGCCGCTGCCGTCGGCCTTCATGCGCCAGAGGTTGTTGCCGCCGCCGCGGTCGGAGGTGAACGCCACTTCCTTGCCGTCGGGCGAAAACCGCGGCTGGATGTCCCAGGCCGGGCCGCTGGTCAGGCGTTTGGCCTGGCCGCCGGCGGCGGGCAGTTCGTAGATGTCGCCCAGCATGGAAAACACGATGCGGCGGCCGTCGGGACTCAGGTCCAGGTCGAGCCAGGTGCCTTCATCGGTGCTGAAGCGGACCGTCTTGCCTTTCGCGTGCGCCTTCTGCACGTCCCATTTGTCTTTCTCGTCCTTGTCGGCGGCCTGGGCGGTGGTGGTGCAGGCCAGGGCAAGGCCGAGGGCGAGGGCAAGCGGGCGACGCGTCATGAAGGGCTCCGGGAGATGGGGCGAAACGACCGATGCTAGGTCAAGCGCGGGTCCGGCCCCTAGGCCGAAGGTCATGGGTCCCCTAAAGCGTGAGCCGGCTCCCAGCTTCGAAGTCCCGCGGCCCGGCTTGCTTGTACTGGGCCCCCGGCTGCCCGACAGTAGGCCCATGAACGCCGCCCCCCGCCGTTCCCGCCCCGTTTTCCCGGCCGTGTTCGTGCTGGGGATGGTTTCTGCCGGGCCGGCTTTTGCCGCAGCCCCCAGCCCTGTCGCCGTGTCCGCGGCCTGGCTGATGGTGGGCCTGGCGCTGGGGCTGGCGGCGGCGATGCTGGCCTGCTGGACGGTCATGCGCGACCGCCTGGCACCGCGTGAAGGCTGGGGCCTGCAGGCCGGCGCGGCGCTGGCGCTGCTGCCGGCGGCGATTTTCCTGGCGGGTTCGTATCCGTGGATCCTGGCCCTGGCCGGCGCCGCCGTGGCGGGCTGGGGCGTGTGGCTGGTGCGCAGCCTGTCGGGCGGCATGCGCCACCTGCTGCTTGAACGCGACCACGCCCGCGCCGAAGCCACGCGCGTGAAGGCCGACTCCGAACGCGACCCGCTTACCGGCGTGCTCAACCGCGGCGCCTGGCGCGCCCGCCTCGAGCGCCTGGCCGAAGACACCCAGCAGGACCAGCGCCCGCTGTCGGTGCTGTTTTTCGACATCGACCTGTTCAAGCTGATCAACGACAGCCTGGGTCACCAGGTCGGCGACGAGTGCCTCAGGGCGGTCGCCGACACCGTGGCCGCCGAACTGCGCGGTGGCGACATCCTGGGCCGGTTGGGTGGTGAAGAGTTCGCCGTGGCGCTGCCGGGCGCGCGCCGCATCCACGCCCTGGCCGTCGGCGAACGCGTGCGCACCGCCGTGCAGAAACACTGCCAGGCCGTGGGCGAAGAAGTGGTGGAGCTGACCGTCAGCGTCGGCGCCGCCGAACACCTGGGCCCCGCAGAGGCCCTGGACGCGCTGGTCGATCGCGCCGACCGCGCCATGTACACGGCCAAGGACTCGGGCCGCAACATGGTGGTGGCCGACGCCGCCGTGCCGCCCGGCGCCAACTGAACCCGGGCCCGGAAGGGCCGTTCACAGCCACTTTCCCCGTTCGCCCTGCTGGGGCCAGCGTTCCCGTGCCAGCGGGCGTATGCTGGCCCCGCGCAGGACGAATCGGGGGGTTGGTTGCATGCGCAGTGTGATCCAGGTCGGGGACGGCATCGGACCGTTCACCATCGTCGCCAAGCTGGGCCGCGGCGGCATGTCCACGGTCTACAACGCCTACGAAGCCGGGCTCGACCGCGAGGTCGCCCTGAAAGTGCTGCCGATCGACCTGCTTGAAGAACCCGGCTTCGCCGAACGCTTCGAGCGCGAAGCAAGGCTTATCGCCAAGCTTGAACACCCGCACATCGTGCCGCTGTACAACTACGGCATTGATGAAGGCGTGCCCTGGATGGCCCTGCGCCTGGTGCGCGGTGGTCATCTGGGTGAACGACTGGAACGCGACACCATCGGCCGCGAAGCCGGCCTGGCCTATTTCACGATGGTCGCCGACGCGCTCGACCACGCCCACAGCCTGGGCGTGGTGCACCGCGACCTGAAACCCCAGAACGTACTGCTGGGCGAACACGGCGAACTCTACCTGGCCGACTTCGGCATCTCGCGCATGCTGCAGGGCCGCACCACCATCACCAGCACCGGCGCCGTGCTGGGCACGCCGCAGTACATGTCGCCCGAACAGGCGCAGGACTCGCAGGTGGGTCCGGCCACCGACATCTACGCGCTGGGCATCATGGTCTACCAGTGGATGACCGGCGTGCTGCCCTTCGACGCCGACACGCCGTATGCGGTGATGTACAAACACGTGAACGCGCCGCTGGCCCTGGGCCCGCTCGATCCTTTCCCGGAACGTTCGCGCGACGTGCTGGCACGCGCCCTGGCCAAGGCCTCCGACGAACGCTGGCCCAGCGCCGGCAAGTTCATCGAAGAACTGGCCGGCGCCCTGGGCGTGCAGGAAGTGCCGGGCCAGGTGCTGGCGGCCGGGCGGCTGCCGTCGTCGGTGGCCGCGGCGATCTCGGCGCGCAAGCTCTCGCGCGTGCCCGCCGCGCCCACCGAATACATGGGCCAGACGCCGGCCGGTACGCCGCCGGTCGGCATGCGTACGCCGCGCCCGGGCCTGGAGACACCGCGGCAGGGCATCGCGACGCCGCGTTCGGGTGCAAACGAACCGGTGCAGCCGACCATCGTGCAGGGCGCGGGCTTGCCGGAAGCACCGACCGCGCCGGGCCGCGCGCTGCCACCGACTGGCGGTGCCGGCGGCGCCGGTGGTGGCGGTGGAAGTGGCGGCAGTGGCAGTGGCAGTGGCAGCAGCAGCGGCCCCGTGGCACCGGGCGAGCTGCAGTTTCGCCCGCGCACGCCGCCGCCCAAGGCGAAGATGGACCCGAAGCTGCTGGGCATCGGCGCCGGCGCCGCCCTGCTGCTCCTGCTGGTGCTGGTGTGGGCCTTCAGCGGCGGCGATGACGAACCGCCGCTGGCCGAGCCGGTGATTGCCGCCGAACCCAGCGAAGCCGAAGCGGCCCCCGAAGAGCCCGCCGAACCACCGCCGCTGCCGGCCGGCGACGCCCGCCTGCTGCTTGAATCCGACCTGGCCTGCGAGCTGTCGATCAACGGCATCCGCCGCGGCGACCTCAAGGCCCTGACGCCGCTGCGGCTGGAGCTGGCGCCCGGGCGTTACCAGCTGGCCTGCACCTCGCCGGCGCATCCGGACATCGTGTCCGCGCAGGTGGCCACGGTGGTGCGCGAAGAGCCGACCGTGGCGCTGTTCGAACTCAAGTACGAAATCG
>NZ_CAXBJS010000187.1:0-5042 GCF_963976025.1 uncultured Arenimonas sp. | reverse complement strand
TGCTGCGCCGCCCGCCGGGCCGCGAAGCCTACCCGGGCGACGTGTTCTACCTCCACTCCCGCCTGCTCGAGCGCGCCGCCCGCGTGAACGAGGACTACGTCGAGAAGTTCACCAACGGCGCCGTCAAGGGCAAGACCGGCTCGCTGACCGCGCTGCCGATCATCGAAACCCAGGCCGGTGACGTCTCTGCCTTCGTGCCGACCAACGTGATCTCGATCACCGACGGCCAGATCTTCCTGGAAACCGACCTGTTCAACGCCGGCATCCGCCCGGCCGTGAACGCCGGTATCTCGGTGTCGCGCGTCGGTGGTGCTGCCCAGACCACGATCATGAAGAAGCTCTCGGGCGGCATCCGCATCTCGCTCGCGCAGTACCGCGAGCTGGCCGCGTTCGCCCAGTTCGCCTCGGACCTCGACGAAGCCACCCGCAAGCAGCTCGAGCGCGGCCAGCGCGTCACCGAGCTGATGAAGCAGAAGCAGTACGCCCCGATGTCGATCGCGCAGATGGCGCTGTCCATCTACGCCGTCAACGAGGGCTACCTGGACGACGTGCCGCTGAACAAGGTGCTGGCGTTCGAAGAGGGCCTGCACGCGCACATGACCAACACCCAGGGCGACCTGGAGAAGAAGATCGTGCAGAGCGGCGCCTGGGACAAGGACATCGAGGCTTCGTTCAAGACGATCATCTCCGAGTTCAAGGCCACCGGCAGCTGGTAAGCCAGTCGAACCAGGCACAACGCAGCTAAGGAAGAAACATGGCAGGCGGCAGGGAAATCAAGACCAAGATCAAGAGCGTGCAGAACACCCGCAAGGTGACGCGCGCGCTCGAGATGGTCTCGGCGTCGAAGATCCGCAAGGCGCAGGACCGCATGAAGCAGTCCCGCCCCTACGCGCGACTGATGCGCCAGGTGATCGGCCACATCGCCAAGGCCAACACCGAATACGTGCACCCGTTCATGGTCGAGCGCAAGGACGTCAAGCGCGTCGGTTACATCATCGTGTCCACCGACCGCGGCCTGTGCGGCGGCCTGAACTCGCAGATGTTCCGCCGCATCCTGGCCGACATGCGCCAGTGGCAGGACAAGGGCGTCGAGATCGACCTCGTCTGCATCGGCCAGAAGGCCACCGTGTTCTTCCGCCGCCTGAAGGTGAACCTGCTCGGCTCGGTCACCCACCTGGGCGAAAAGCCCGAGCTGGCCAAGCTGGTCGGCGTCATCAAGGTGATGCTCGACGGCTACACCGAAGGCAAGCTCGACCGGGTTTTCCTGAGCTACAACGACTTCATCAACACCATGGCGCAGAAGCCGCGCCAGGACCAGCTGCTGCCGCTGCCGCCGTCGGAATCGCTCGAGTCGCGCCACGACTGGGACTACCTGTACGAGCCGGACGCCCAGACGGTGCTCGAGCACGTGCTTACGCGCTACGTCGAATCGCTGGTGTACCAGGCGGTGCTGGAAAACCTTGCTTCCGAACACGCGGCGCGCATGGTGGCCATGAAGTCGGCCTCCGACAACGCCAACAAGCTGATCGGTGACCTGCAACTCGTCTACAACAAGGCGCGCCAGGCTGCGATCACCCAGGAAATCTCCGAAATCGTCGGCGGCGCCGCTGCAGTTTGACGCGACGCCCCCACCAAGTATCAGAACCGAGGAAACAGCAATGAGCCAGGGCAAGATTGTGCAGATCATCGGCGCGGTCGTGGACGTCGAGTTCCCGCGCGTGGATGTGCCGAAGGTCTACGACGCACTCAAGGTCGAAGGCACCGAAATCACCCTCGAAGTCCAGCAGCAGCTGGGCGACGGCATCGTGCGCACCATTGCGCTCGGTTCCACCGACGGCCTCAAGCGCAACCTGGTTGCCATCAACACCGGCAAGGCCATCTCGGTGCCGGTCGGCAAGCAGACCCTGGGCCGCATCATGGACGTGCTGGGTCGCCCGATCGACGAAGCCGGCCCGGTCGAGACCAAGGACCACTGGGAAATCCACCGCGCCGCGCCGAGCTACGAGGACCAGTCCTCGGGCAACGAACTGCTGGAAACCGGCATCAAGGTCATCGACCTGATGTGCCCGTTCGCCAAGGGCGGCAAGGTCGGCCTGTTCGGCGGCGCCGGCGTCGGCAAGACCGTCAACATGATGGAACTGATCAACAACATCGCCAAGCAGCACGCCGGCCTGTCGGTGTTCGCCGGCGTGGGTGAGCGTACCCGCGAAGGCAACGACTTCTACCACGAGATGAAGGACTCCAACGTCCTGGACAAGGTCGCGATGGTGTACGGCCAGATGAACGAGCCGCCGGGCAACCGCCTGCGCGTCGCGCTGACCGGCCTGACCATGGCCGAGTACTTCCGCGACGACATCGACCCGGCCACCGGCAAGGGCCGCGACATCCTGTTCTTCGTGGACAACATCTACCGCTACACCCTGGCCGGTACCGAAGTCTCGGCGCTGCTGGGCCGCATGCCGTCCGCCGTGGGTTACCAGCCGACGCTGGCCGAGGAAATGGGCGTGCTGCAGGAGCGCATCACCTCCACCAAGACGGGCTCGATCACCTCGATCCAGGCCGTGTACGTGCCCGCCGATGACCTTACCGACCCGTCGCCGGCCACCACCTTCGCCCACCTCGACGCCACCGTCGTGCTGTCGCGAAACATCGCCTCGCTGGGTATCTACCCGGCCGTCGACCCGCTCGACTCCACTTCGCGCCAGCTGGACCCGAACGTGATCGGCAACGAGCACTACGACACCGCGCGCCGCGTGCAGGCCACCCTGCAGAAGTACAAGGAGCTCAAGGACATCATCGCCATCCTGGGCATGGACGAGCTGTCGGAAGAAGACAAGCAGGCCGTGTCCCGCGCCCGCAAGATCGAGCGCTTCTTCTCGCAGCCCTTCCACGTGGCCGAAGTCTTCACCGGTTCGCCGGGCAAGTACGTCACGCTCAAGGAAACCATCCGCGGCTTCAAGATGATCGTGGACGGCGAGTGCGATTCGCTGCCCGAGCAGGCGTTCTACATGGTCGGCGGCATCGACGAAGCCTTCGAGAAGGCCAAGAAGATGGCGGCGGCGGCCTAAAGGAATTTATCCATGAGCACCATCCGTTGCGACATCGTCAGCGCCGAGGAAGAAATCTTCCAGGGTGACGTGCAGCTGGTCGTGGCCACCGGCGAGATGGGCGAGCTCGGCATCGCGCCGCGCCACGCGCCCCTGATCACCCGCCTCAAGCCAGGCCAGGTCCGCCTGACGCTGGCCGACGGCGCCGAGCAGTTCTTCTATGTCTCGGGCGGCATCCTGGAAGTCCAGCCGCAGGTGGTGACCATCCTCACCGACACCGCCATCCGCGCCGCGGACCTCGACGAGGCCCAGGCCCAGGCGGCCAAGGACGAGGCCGAGCGCATGCTGGCCAACCGCAGCGAAGCCATGGACTTGGCCGAAGCGCAGACCAAGCTGGCCGAGGCAATGGCCCAGCTGCAGGCCCTCGAGCGCCTGCGCAAGAACCTCAAGCACTGATTCGGCGGCTTTTGCCCCGTTTCACGACCGCGCCGGCCTCGTGCCGGCGTTGTTGTTTCCAGGAGCCGGAAACTGTCGGCTGGCGGCCTGCCCGGCTGCGGCCGATACTAGGCCCACGGAGGACACCATGAGCCAGTCGTTGCACGTGATCATCCTCGCCGCCGGCGAGGGCAAGCGCATGAAGTCGCGCACCCCCAAGGTGCTGCAGCCCATCGCGGGCCGGCCGATGCTGGGCCACGTCGTGGACACCGCGCGCGCGCTGGGCGCCGCCGGCATCCACGTGGTCTATGGCCACGGCGGCGACCAGGTGCGCGCCGCCTTCGCCGGTGACGACGACCTGCACTGGGCGCAGCAGGCCGAACAGCTGGGCACCGGCCACGCCGTGCAGCAGGCCATGCCCGGCGTGCCGGAAAACGCCCGCGTGCTGGTTCTGTACGCGGACGTACCGTTGATCTCAGTGCAGACCCTGCGCGAATTGCTCGACGCCGCCCGCGACCAGGCCGCGGTGCTGTGCGAGACCCTGGACGATCCCACTGGCTACGGCCGCGTGCTGCTCGACGGCAACGGCAACGTGCAGGCCATCGTCGAACACAAGGACGCCGATGAAAGCCAGCGCGCGGTGAAGCTGGTCAACACCGGCGTCATCGCCGCGCCGGCTTCCGACCTGCGTCGCTGGCTGTCGCGCCTGGACAATCACAACGTCCAGGGCGAGTACTACCTGACCGACATCTTCGCCATGGCCCGCGCCGATGGCCGCGCCGCCGCGCACACCCACTGCCGCATCCCCGGCGAGGCAGAAGGCGCCAACGACCCGGTGCAGCTGGCGCGGCTTGAGCGCGCCTACCAGCGCCGCGCCGCCGAGGCGCTGATGCGCGAAGGCGTGCGCCTGGCAGACCCGGCGCGCTTCGACCAGCGCGGCACCGTCGAAGCCGGCGCCGACGTCGAGATAGACGTGGACGTGGTGCTTGAAGGCCGCGTGGTGCTGGGCGACGGCGTGCGCATCGGTCCCTTCTGCCGCCTGCGCGATGTCGAACTTGGCCCGGGCACCGTGGTCCGCGCCCATTGCGACCTCGAAGGCGTGGTCGCCGCATCCGGCTGCACCCTGGGTCCGTTCGCGCGCCTACGCCCCGGAACCGAGCTGGGCGAGGGCGTGCACATCGGCAACTTCGTCGAAACCAAGAAGGCCAGCCTGGGCGACGGCAGCAAGGCCAACCACCTGAGCTACCTGGGCGACGCCCTGGTCGGCGAAAGGGTGAACATCGGCGCCGGCACCATCACCTGCAACTACGACGGCGTGAACAAGGCCACCACCACCATCGGCGACGGCGCGTTCATCGGCTCGAACAGCTCGCTGGTGGCGCCGGTCGAAGTAGGCGAGGGCGCCACCATCGGCGCCGGCAGCGTCATCACCAAGACCGCCCCGGCCGACAAGCTCACCATCGCCCGCGGCCGCCAGGCCACCATCGAAGGCTGGCAGCGCCCCCGCAAGCGCTGACTGTCCTGTAGGAGCGCCTTCAGGCGCGAATCCCTTCTTTGCCG
>NZ_CAXBJS010000186.1:0-5048 GCF_963976025.1 uncultured Arenimonas sp. | reverse complement strand
GCCAGTCGTGGACGTCGGGCCGGGAACGTTCAACGTAATGCCGCGCCCAGGCCAGGGACCATTGGTCCGCGGCATCGAGCTCGCCGAAGGACAGCCAGTCGCGCAGGGCGATTTCGGGGCTGTCGTGGATCTTCGCGCGCGCCTGCAGCGGCGTGCCCACCAGGGCCATGCCGCCGAAGGCCCAGCGCGCCAGGCCACCAAAACGTTCGGGGGAATCGCGGTCGACCACCGCCACCGACATGCCGGCACGCAGGGCTTCGAGCGCGGTGACGATGCCGGCCAGGCCACCGCCGGCAACGAGCACGTCCACGGCGGGAATGGGACTCATGGCGGCATTGGAGCGGGTGATGGGAATCGAACCCACGTTAGCAGCTTGGGAAGCTGCAGTTCTACCATTGAACTACACCCGCGGTCGGCCGCGATTATGCAGGTGGCCCGGGGCACCCGCAATGCGCGTCGGGCGATAGAATCGCGGCATGCGCATTCAACTAAACGGCCAGTCCACCGAAGTCACCGGCACGCCCACGGTCGCCGGCCTGCTGGAACAAACCGGCCTGGCCGGACGCAAGGTCGCCGTCGAGGTCAACCAGGAAGTCGTGCCGCGCAGCCGGCACGAGCAGCACGCACTGGCCGAAGGCGACCGGGTCGAGATCATCCACGCCATCGGCGGCGGGTGAGATTTCCCTGAACATCTTCTTAAAAAAGGGTTAACCCGACCGGCAAAAGCGGCCATAATCAGGGGCATGAACCGCGCCCCCGACTCCCGGCCCGCCGATCCGCTGGTGATCGCCGGCAAGACCTACCATTCGCGCCTGCTCACCGGCACCGGCAAGTTCGCCGACCTGGAACAGACCCGCCTGGCGACCGAGGCCGCCGGGGCGCAGATCGTCACGGTCGCCATCCGCCGCAGCAACATCGGCCAGAACCCGGGCGAGCCCAACCTGCTCGATGTCTTGCCGCCGGACCGCTACACCCTGCTGCCCAACACCGCCGGCTGCTACACCGCCGACGACGCCGTGCGCACCTGCCGGCTGGCGCGCGAGCTGCTCGACGGCCACAAGCTGGTGAAGCTCGAGGTCCTGGGCGACCCGAAAACCCTTTATCCCGACGTCGTGCAAACCCTGGCGGCCGCCGAGATCCTGGTGGCCGACGGCTTCGACGTCATGGTCTACACCTCCGACGACCCGATCCTGGCCAAGCGCCTGGAAGAGATCGGCTGCGTGGCGGTGATGCCGCTGGCCGCGCCGATCGGCTCGGGCCTGGGCGTGCAGAACCGCTGGTCGATCCTGGAAATCGTCGAAAACGCCAAGGTGCCCGTGCTGGTGGACGCCGGCGTCGGCACCGCGTCCGACGCCGCCATCGCCATGGAACTAGGCTGCGACGGCGTGCTGATGAACACCGCGATTGCCGGTGCGCGCGACCCGGTGCTGATGGCCAGCGCCATGCGCAAGGCGGTCGAGGCGGGACGCGAGGCCTTCCTGGCCGGCCGCATCCCGAAAAAGCGCAACGCCAGCGCCTCCTCGCCCCTGGACGGGCACTTCCTCTGAGGTGGGCCTGGGCATGACCGGAACCAGCGACGAAAGCCCCCCGGATCAGCCCGAGCGGCACCGCCCGATCCGCAGCTTCGTGCTGCGCCAGGGCCGCCAGACCGAGGCCCAGAAGCGCGCCTTCGAATTGCACTGGCCGAAACTTGGCCTCGACTACGCCGGCCAGCCGCGGGATTTCGACGCCGTGTTCGGCCGCCAGGCGCCGCGCGTGGTCGAGATTGGTTTTGGCAACGGCGAACAGCTGCTGTTTTCCTGCGAACGCGAAAGCGCGAGCGACTTCATCGGCATCGAAGTCCACGGGCCCGGCGTCGGCCGGCTGCTCAATGCCGCCGCGGCCGCCGGACTGCACAACCTGCGTATCTACCAGCATGACGCCGTCGAAGTCCTGCGCGACGAAGTGGCGCCGGGTTCACTCGACGAGGTGCGCATCTACTTTCCCGATCCCTGGCACAAGAAGCGCCACAACAAGCGGCGGCTGGTGCAGCCGGCTTTCGTGGACCTGATCTGCCAGCGCCTCAAGCCCGGCGGCCTGCTGCACCTGGCCACCGACTGGGAAAACTACGCCGAACACATGTGGGACGTGCTCGACGCCGAACCGCGGCTGCGCAACCGCGCCGGGCCCCACGGCACCTCGCCCCGCCCCGACTGGCGGCGGCAAACGCACTTCGAGACCCGCGGCCTGAAGTTGGGCCATGGCGTCTGGGACCTGCTGTACGACCGTACCTGAGGACGCCGCCCACGCATGGACACCAGCCTGACCCTGACCCGCGACATGATGCTCGTGCTGGGGCTGGTCGGCTTCACCATCGTGATGTTCATGATCGAGCGCATCCGCGCCGACGCCACCGCGCTGGTCGTGCTGGTGCTGCTGGGGCTTACCGGCCTGGTGCCGGCCAACCAGCTCTTCGACGGTTTTTCGGGCAACGCCGTCATTGCCGTGATGGCGACCATGATCCTGGGGGCCGGGCTGGACCGTACCGGCGCCCTGAACCGGGTCGCCGTGTGGCTGCTGCGCGTTTCCAAGGGCACCGAAGAACGCTTGATCCTCTACACCTCGGCGATGGCCGGGCTGATGTCGGGTTTCATGCAGAACCCCTCGGTGATGGCGCTGTTCCTGCCCGTCGCCTCCCGGCTGTCCGGCCGTTCCGGCGTCAGCATTTCCCGGCTGCTGCTGCCGGTGGCGGCGGCGATCGTGATGGGCGGCGGCCTGACGATGATCGGCAATTCGCCGCTCATCATGCTCAACGACCTGCTGGTCGCCGCCAACCGCAACCTGCCCTCCGGCGTGGCCACGCTGGAACCGCTGGAGATGTTCGCACCACTGCCGATCGGCCTGGTGCTGCTGCTGGCCGGGTTGGGCTACTGGCGCTGGCTGGGCCAGCGCTGGTTCGCCAAGACCGAAGACAAGGGCGTGGCGCCCAGCCGCACGCAGAGTTATTTCGCCCGCGCCTACGGCATCGAAGGCGAGGTTTTCGAACTGACCGTGACCGCTGAAAGCCCGCTGGTGGGCATGAGCGTGGGCGAGGCCGAAGCCCAGCGCGACGCGCCGCTGCTGCTGGCCCTGCTCAGCGGCAACGAAGCCCGGCTGGCGCCACCGGCCGACCAGATGATCTGGGTCGGCAGCGTGCTGGGCGTGATGGGCCCGCGCGAGGCCATCCAGGACTACGCGCAGAAGAACCTGCTGCGCATGTCGGCGCGGCTGCGGCATTTCGCCGACCTGTTCAATCCCAGCCGGTCGGGCATTTCCGAAGCGGTGATCCCGCCGACCTCGAGTTTCCTGGGCAAGTCCCAGTCGCAGCTGCAGCTGCGCAAGCGCTTCGGCATCAGCCTGCTGGCGATCAACCGCGACGGCCAGGTCTGGCGCGAGGACATCCGCAAGATGAGCCTCAAGGCCGGCGACATGCTGGTTTTCCACAGCATCTGGACCGACCTGGCCCAGGCCAGCGAAAGCCGCGACTTCGTCGTCGTCACCGACTACCCCAAGGGTGAACAGCGGCCGCAGAAGCTGTGGTGGGCGCTGACGGTTTTCGTAAGCGCGATGGCGCTGGCCCTTTCGACCCTGGTGCCGGTGCCGATTGCCCTGATGGCCGGTGCCGCCGCGATGATGCTCGGCGGCGTGCTGAACATGGACGAGGCCTACGCCGCGGTGAACTGGAAAACCGTGTTCCTGATGGCCTGCCTGATTCCCCTGGGCTGGGCGATGGATTCCACCGGCGCCGCGGCCTGGATTGCCCAGCAGGTCCTTGAACGAATCGGTTCGGACGTGCCGATCTGGGTGCTTGAGGCCGCGTTCGGCCTGCTCGCCACCGCCTTCGCGCTGGTCATCGGCAATGTCGGCGCCACCGTGGTGGTGGTGCCCATGGCCATCAACGTGGCCCTGGCCGCGGGTGGCAATCCGCTGGCCTTCGCCGTAGTGGTGGCTTTGTCGGCCTCCAACAATTTCCTGAGCGTGTCCAACCCCGTGCTGGCCATGGTGTCCGGTCCGGCGGGTTATCGCGCCAAGGACCTGTGGCGCACCGGCGCACCGCTCACCCTGGTTTACCTGGCGATCGTGCTGCTCATGGTGAACCTGATGTTCTAGCCGGCGCCGGCCACGGCCACGCGCACCGGCACCAGCGACGCGCCCTTGCACGGGCCCGCCACGCATTCACCGTGTTCAAGTTCGAAGCTGGCGCCGTGCGCGGCGCAGACCAGCCGCCCCTTGTCGACCAGGAACCTGCCCGGCGCCCAGTCCAGCCGGCGACCGGCGTGCGGGCAGACGTTCAGCCAGGCCTTAAGGACCCCGCCTTCGCGCAGCAGCACCAGCGACAGCCGCTCCCCGTCCACCTCGGCCTCGGTTTCGGACAGGCCCTGGGGCGGCCAGTCGGCCAGTTCGATTAACGAACCACTTACACTTTCCACGCGGCGCCTCGCCATACTTCCCGTCCCCGAGTTTGCCACGGCGACGCATGACCTTCTTCTTCCATCGCATGTTCAGCTACTGCCCCTCGAAGCCGCGCAACCCGCTGCTCAAGGTGCTGGTCGGCCTGCTTGGCCTGGCGCTGCTGCTGGTGCTGGTGGGCTTTGGCCTGGTGATCGGCCTGGGCATGCTGCTGTTCGCGGGTGCCCGCCGCCTGTTCGGCACCAGCCGCCGTCCGGCCGCGCCGGCTGCCGACGTGATCGAAGGCGAATTCACCCGCGTGCGCGATCCGCATTCCCCGCTTCACCTGCGCTGATCCGGCAACGCGTGGCCCTGCCCGAAACCGTCATTCCCCTGCCCGCCCCGACCCTGCTGCCCGTGCGCGGCGGCGGCGCGTTTCCCGTGCGCCGCATTTACTGCGTCGGCCGCAACTTCGCCGACCACGCCGCGGAAATGGGCGCCAGCGTCGATCGCGGCAATCCGGTGTTTTTCCACAAGCCCGCCGACGCCATCGTCGCCGGCGGCGGTGACGTGCCCTACCCGTCCGGCACCTCCGACCTGCACCACGCAGTCGAACTGGTGGTTGCGCTCGGTCGCGATGC
>NZ_CAXBJS010000185.1:0-5141 GCF_963976025.1 uncultured Arenimonas sp. | reverse complement strand
CGCCGCGCCAGCCATTCCGAGGCCAGCAGCGCGCCCAGGGCCAGCAGCAGCGAAACGATGGCCAGCCGGGTGATCCCGCCTTCCCCGCCCGGCTGCTGCATCAGCTGGTGCATGGCCAGGGACAGCGTGCGGGTCTCACCGGGAATGCTGGAAACGAAGGTGATGGTGGCGCCGAATTCACCCAGCGCCTTGGCGAAGGCGAGCGCGGCGCCGGCGGCCAGGCCGGGCATGGCCAGCGGCAGGTCCACCTGCAGGAAGGTCGCCCAACGGCGCGCGCCCAGGCTGGCCGCCATTTCTTCGTATTCGCGCGGGATCGCCTCGAACGACAGCCTGATCGCGCGCACGAACAGCGGAAAGGCCATGACCGCCGCCGCCAGCACCGCGCCGGTCCAGCGGAAGGCCAGCTCGATGCCCAGCACGTCGCCCAGCCAGGCACCGATCGCACCCTGGTTCCCGAAGGCAACCAGCAGTACGTAGCCCGTCAGCACCGGCGGCAGCAGCAGCGGCAGGTGCACCAGGGCGTCGAACAGCGACTTGCCGGGAAACCGGAAACGCGCCAGCACCCAGGCCACCGCCACCGCCGGAACCAGCGAGCACAGCACGGCCAGCAGCGCCACGCGCAGGCTGAGCAGCACGACCTCGATTTCGGCGGGCTGGAGCATCACGGAACGATGAACCCGCGCGCGCGCAGGGCGTCGCGCATTTCATCGCCCCGCAGGAA
The DNA here is from genome assembly GCF_963976025.1 of uncultured Arenimonas sp. Classification (NCBI taxonomy): domain Bacteria; kingdom Pseudomonadati; phylum Pseudomonadota; class Gammaproteobacteria; order Lysobacterales; family Lysobacteraceae; genus Arenimonas; species uncultured Arenimonas sp. The sequence goes on along the minus strand of NZ_CAXBJS010000185.1, from coordinate 4,420 downwards.
GGCCAGGAAACCGGCGCTGCGCGCGGGCGGCGCCGCGCGGGCGCGCGCCACCGGATAACGCACGACGTCGTGCGAGTCGGCCGGCAGCCGCGCCACCACCACAACCCGCGGTTCAACCCGTGCATCGGTGGCGTAGACGATGCCCAGCGGCGATTCACCGCGCGCCACGAAAGCCAGCGCGCCGCGCACGCTGTCGGTTTCCGCCAGGCGCCCCTGAAGGTCCTGCCACAGGCCCAGCGACTCCAGCGATTGCCGGGCATAGCGCCCCGCGGGCACGCTGCCGGTGTCGGCCAGCACCAGCCGGCCGCGCGGGCCCAACGCCGCCGCCAGCGCGGCCGGTTCCAGCGCCACGTCGCCGGGGTGGCCGGCCGGCGCCACCAGCACCAGGGCATTGCCGGCCAGGTCGAAGCGGCTGGCCGGATCCACCAGGCTGCGCGCCTGCAGGTAATCCATCCAGGCGGCATCGGCCGATACGAAAACGTCCACCGGCGCGCCGCGCTCCACCTGACGGGCCAGCGCCGCGCTGCCGGCGTAGGACACGCGCACGCGCTGGCCGCTGCGCGCCTGCCAGGCCGCGCCGGCGTCGTCCATGGCTTCCTGCAGGCTGGCGGCGGCAAATACCAGCAGCTCGTCGCCGGCCGGATCGGACGCCAGGCCCGGGGCCGGCAGCGCCAGGCAAATCAGCAGCCACCAGGGTTTCATGCCCCGCAGCCTACATGCCGCGGAAGCGATGCAGGAAGGCGGCGCTGACCGGCAGGGTTTCGCCGCGGCCGCGCAGGCTGATCCGGGCCTTGCCCAGCTCGTCCTTGCGCAGGCGGTCGATGGCGGCCACGCGCACCACCACGCCGCGGTGCACCTGCCAGAATTCGTCCGGGTCCAGGCCGGCCAGCAGTTCCTTGAGCGGCGTGCGGATGACCGCTTCGTCGTCGCCGGTCACCACCCGCACGTATTTGTCCTGGGCCTGGAAAAACAGCACTTCGTCGATGCCGATCATGCGCACGTTGTCGCCGACGCTGGCGCTGATCCAGCGGAACTGGCGCTCGCCGCGCGGACGCAGCCGCGATTCGAGCTCCTCGATGCGCGCCTGCAGGTCGTCGTCGCCGCTGGCCAGCTGCTCCTTCAGGCGTTCGATGGCCCTGGCCAGCCGCGCCGGCGCCACCGGCTTGAGCAGGTAATCCACCGCCCCGGCTTCGAAGGCGCGCAGGGCGTAGTCGTCGTAGGCGGTGGTGAACACCACGCGCGCCCCGGCGGCCACGGCCGCCCGGGCCACGTCCAGGCCGCTGACGCCGGGCATGCGGATATCGAGGAAAACAACCCGGGGGCGGTGTTCGGCCACCGCGTCGAGCGCGGCCAGGCCGTCTTCGCAGGCGGCCAGCACCTCGAGTTCCGGCCAGGAGTCTTCGAGCATTTCCAGCAAGGCGGCGCGCTGCGGTGCTTCGTCCTCGGCAACGATGGCGGTCACGCGGCTCATGCGCTGGCTCCTTCCTTCGTTGCGGCGGCGTCCGCCAGCGGCAGGGTGATTTCGGCGACCGCGCCGCGACCCCCGGCCAGGCCGCGAAGACTGAACGTCGCCTCGCCGCCGAAGCGTGTGGCCAGTTGCTCACGCACGTTGGACAGGCCAACGCCGCTGCCCAGCCCCGGCTTCAGGCCAGCGCCGTCGTCAACCACGCTCAGCACCAGGCGCTCGCCGCGCAGGCTGGCGCGCACCTCCACCCGGCCCGGGCCGGGCTGGGGTTCGATGCCGTGTTTGATGGCGTTTTCGACCAGGGTGATCAGCAGCAGAGGCGGAAAGGGCCGCATGCGCAGCGCCGGCTCGGCCTCGACCGCGTAGGCCAGGCGGCCGCCCATGCGCAGGCGCATCAGCTCCAGGTAACTCGCGCAGATGTCGAGCTGCTGGCCGAGCGTGGAATGCAGCAGGCTTTCGCCATCGCGAAGTTTGGGAATGGTGGCGCGCAGGTGCGCCACCAGCGCATCAAGCGTGGCCTCGGCCTGGGCCGGGTCCTGGCGCACCAGCGCACGCACCGAGGCCAGGGTGTTGAACAGGAAATGCGGCTCCACCTGCGCCTGCAGCAGGCCCAGGCGCAGGTCTGCCTGCTGCTTCTGCGCACGCAGCGCCGCCAGCTGGCGGCCGCGCCGGTCGGTCGCCCAGCGCCGGCGCTCGCTGAAATACGCACGCAGAGCCAGGCCGCCGCCGAACAGCCCGTAGATGACCGCAAGCACCATCAGGTTCACGATCAGAGCCGGCGTCTTGAAGGCCGGGTCGATTTCCGGGTCCTTGCTGGTCGCCGCGCCGGCCTCGACCAGGGCCTGGCGCACTTCACCCTCGACGTAGGTGGACGCCCACTGGTCGGCGAAATAGCTGGCCACCATGCCGGCCAGCACCGCCAGCACGACGAACACCCGTTCGCGCCGCAGCGGCCAGCCCCGGTGCCGCGCGAACGTTGCCAGCGCCGGCCCGGTGGTGGCCATCAGGAAAAACGCCACGAACATGTGCACGCCCGCCAGCGCGCCGATGCCCCAGTCACGCACGGTCACCGCCGTGCCGAAGCACACCACCAGCGAAAACGCCGCGATGACGATGCCGAACAGCAGGCTGCGTCCGCGCAGCCAGGGGCCGCTGAACACCGGGTAGCGGTGGTAGCGGCTCCAGACCGTGTTGCCACCCACCAGGACTTCGGCGGGCAGCGGCCGGGACAGGCTGTAGGTTTCGGAAAGTTCGCTCATGGCTGGCGCAGCATATCGGCCGCTCAGGGGGTTTCGCCATGCGCGCCCGTGCGCTGCGCCGGCATCGCGCCGCCGCCCTGGATCCAGACGAAGGACTGGCTGCCGTCGGGCTGCCTGACCGGCTTGAGCAATGCGTCGAAGGCCAGCGGGTAAAAGTCGCCGGCGCTGTCGTGGCCCAGCTCGAAGGCCGGCTGGCCCTGGGCCTGGACCTCCAGCGCGTCGCCCTTGCGCCGCAGCGTCAGGGTCATGCCGCCCTGCAGCTCGTAGTCGCCGACCAGTGCATCCATCAGCGCGGCGGGCGCCGGCGTGGCCTTGCGCGGCTGGCCCAGCGGCACCGCCGGGTCGAGCAGGTGCAGGCCGATGCTGCCCAGGCCACCGAGCGAATGCAGGGCCGTGTCCGACAGCACCACCACGCCGCGGCCGGCTTCGCGGTCGAAGGCCACCAGCGAGGAAAAACCGCCGGTGCCGCCTTCGTGCACGTGCACCGGACGGCCGTTGAGCGGCGCGATGATCCAGTTCATCGCCATGGTCGGCTGGCCGCTGGTCCAGACCGGCTGCTGGGTAAGTTCCAGCGCCGGCTTCAGCGTGTCGGGCGCGGCGCCCAGCTGGCCCTGCACATAGGCCACCATGTCGTCGAGCGTCGCGCGCACGCCGCCGACACCGGCCATACCCGGCTTGAAGGTCCAGGCCGGCACCGGCTGGGTATTGGGCGCGTGGCCGCGCGCGGCGCTGATGCCGTCGGGGCGCTGGTCGACGTAGGCGCCTTCCATGCCCAGCGGCGCGAACAGGCGTTGATCGAGCAAAACCTCGAAGTCCTTGCCGGTGCGGCGCGCCAGTGCGTCGGAAAGCAGCATGAGCGCGAAGTTGGAATATTCGAAGGCGCTGCCCGGCGCGCGTGCCAGCTGCACCCGGCCCAGCGCCGCGTGCAGCATCTTTGCGTTCATGGCGGCATAGGGATTGTTCGGGTCGGTGATCGCCACGCCCGGCGGCAACGCCGGCAGGCCGCTGGTGTGGGTGACGACGTGCCGAAGCAGGATCGGCTGCCCCTCGAAGTCGGGCAGCTTCGTGCCTTCGGGCAGCCAGTCGGCCAAGGGATCGTCGAGCGAGGCGCCGCCGGCAAGGATTTCCTGCGCCAGCACGGCGGCGACCATGGTCTTGCTGACCGAACCGATCTCGAAGGCGGTGTTGGCACCGACGCGGGGTTCGCCCTTGCCGTCGGCGCAGCCGAACGCCCGCGAGACGCCGCCCGCTTCAACGACGGCGACGGCCACGCAGGCGCCGGTGCGGTCGCCGTCCAGGCGCTGCTTCAGTGCGGCGGCGACGGTAGCGTCGTCCATGGCAAATGCCGGGCCGGACAGGCCAAGGGCCATCAGGGAAACAAGCAGGGTCTTGGGTCGCATGGCGGGCACCTCGGTTTGGGGACGCTGGCACCTTGCCGGAGCCTTCGCGACCCTGCGGCGGTTTGCGACGAATCGCGCCCTGCCGCCGACGAAATCCGCCCCGGAGGGGTTCAGTCGGCCAGCAGGCGCCCGAGCGTGTCCCGGTAGCGCGCGGCGATGGCCTCGCGGTCGCGGTGGCGCCCGTCGGCGACCACGCGCTGCCCGTCCACGTGGGTTTCCCGCACCAGCGGGCGGTTGCCGGCGAAGACGTAGCGGTCGAGCACGTCGGCCGGGCGTGCGCCCGCAAGCGCCGGCAG
>NZ_CAXBJS010000184.1:0-5142 GCF_963976025.1 uncultured Arenimonas sp. | reverse complement strand
CCGGCCCGCACGGCTCGAAGTTCAAGCCCAACAACGGGCACCGCTACATGCACAGGAAAATCCCGCGCTGAACCCGCCCGCCGGGCGGCCCCCGCCGCCCGGCGCGCCAGGCCATGACCAGATGTGGTGAGATGCGTCCATGGCATCCCGCCCGAAGCAACTTCCCCGGCTCACCTACCCCTTCCGCGTGCTTGGCATGGGCTTGGCCGCGTTGCCGATCGGCGTGGTGCTGCATGACCTGCAGGCAGGCTGGCCCGCCTGGACCTGGCTGGCGCTTACCTGCGGACTTTGGCCGCACCTGGCGTTCCTGTTGGCGCGCCACAGTGCCGACCCTTATGCCGCCGAGTCGCGCAATTTCCTGATCGACTCGGTCTTCGCCGGCAGCTGGGTGCCGATGATGCACTTCAATCTTCTCCCCACAGCCGTGCTGGTGACCGTGGTCACGGCCGACAAGGTCAACTCGGGCATCCCCGGCCTATGGCTGCGCGCCCTGCCGGCCATGCTGCTGGCGACGCTGGTGGTGGGAATGGCCACCGGCTTTGAAGTGGACCTGACCAGCCGCACGGCCGTCATCCTGGCCTGCCTGCCGATCATGGCCATCCATACCCTGGCGGTGAGTGCCAACATCTACCGCCTGATGCGCCGCGTGCAGGCCCAGAACAAGCAGCTCGAGGAAATGAACCGCCGCGACGGCCTCACCGGCGTCGACAGCCGCAGCCACTGGGAAGACCAGGCCCGCCGCCTGCTGCAGCGCCACCACGGCGTAGGCACGCCCGCCAGCCTGCTGCTGCTGGACATCGACCACTTCAAGTCCATCAACGACCGGCACGGCCACGGCGTTGGCGACGACGTGCTGCGGGCGCTGGCCCAGCGCATGCGCGACGCCCTGCCCGCCGACGGCATTCGCGGCCGCCTGGGCGGCGACGAATTCGTCGTGGCGCTGGCACTGCCTCCCGAGCAGGCGCTGGTCCATGCCGAACACCTGCGCGCCGCCGTGCAATCCCTCGAGTTCCCGGACCAGCCGGGGCTGGAAATCTCGATCAGCGTCGGCCTGGCCGCGCCGCCTCCGGGCGGCAACCTGCGCGCCTGGCTCGAGGCCGCCGACGCCGCGCTCTATCGCGCCAAACACGGCGGCCGCAACCGCACCGAACAGCTGCAGACGCGAGCACCCCGCGTCACCCCCTGACAGACGGCAGGGCACCCGCCGCGCGGGTTTGCACTACGATGGGCCCCTTCCCGCCGCCCTCGGAGCCCGCCATGAAACGTCGCCTGCCCCTGCTTGCCGCCGCCACCGCCCTGGCCCTGGGACTGGCCGCCTGCCAGCCCGCGAATGATGCCCCCGCCCCCGCGGCCGGCGAACCGGCCACTGAAGCCAGCAGCGCCGATTCCGGCATCGCCGCCAAGGTCGCCGCTTACGCCGAAGTGCCGCTGACGGCCGACCTATCCCACCTGTCCGACGGCGACCGCGAAGCCATCCGGCTGCTGCTCCAGGCCGGCAAGATCATGGACGGGCTGTTCTGGGAACAGGTTTACGGCGACAAGGACCTGCTGCTGGCCGGCATCGACGACAAGGCCACGCGCCGCTTCGTCGAAATCAACTACGGCCCCTGGGACCGGCTGGACGGCGACGCGCCCTTCATCGAAGGCGTCGGCCCGCGCCCGCCCGGCGCGCAGTTCTACCCGCAGGACATGGGCAAGGAAGAATTCGAAGCCGCCGACCTTCCCGGCAAGGACGGCCTGTACACCCTGGTCCGCCGCAATGAAGCCGGCGAGCTGATCGTGGTTCCCTACCACGTGGAATGGGCCGAAGAACTGGGCCAGGTCGCCGACCTGTTGCGCCAAGCCGCCGAAGTCGCCAGCGACGAAGGTTTCCGCACCTACCTGCGCCTGCGCGCCGACGCCCTGGTGTCGGGCGACTACCAGCCCAGCGACATGGCCTGGATGGACATGAAGACCAGCCCGATCGACGTGGTAATCGGCCCCATCGAGAGCTACCAGGATGCCCTTTACGGCACCAAGACCGCCTTCGAGGCCTTCGTGCTGGTGCGCGACATCGAATGGAGCGAGCGCCTGGCGAAGTTCGCCGCGCACCTGCCGGCGCTGCAGCGTGGCCTGCCGGTGGACGAGGCCTACAAGGCCGAGATGCCCGGCACCGACGCCGACCTGAACGCCTACGACGCCATCTTCTACGGCGGCGACGCCAACTCCGGCGCCAAGACCATCGCCATCAACCTGCCCAACGATGAAGAAGTGCAGCTGGCCAAGGGTTCGCGCCGCCTGCAGCTGAAAAACGCCATGCGCGCGAAGTTCGACCAGATCCTGGTGCCGATCAGCGACGAACTGATCGCCGACGACCAGAAGGCCAACATCACCTTCGACGCCTTCTTCGAGAACGTGATGTTCCACGAAGTCGCGCACGGCCTGGGCATCAAGAACACGCTCGACGGCGAGGGCACGGTGCGCGAGGCGCTGACCGACCTCACCAGTGCCTACGAAGAGGGCAAAGCCGACATCCTGGGCCTTTACATGATCGGCGCGCTGGGCGACATGGGCGAGCTGGACAAGCAAAAGCGCATGGACAACTACGTCACCTTCCTGGCGGGCATCTTCCGCTCGGTGCGGTTTGGCGCTTCCAGCGCGCACGGCAAGGCCAACATGGTCGCCTTCAACTGGCTGCAGCGCGAAGGTGCATTCAACCGCGACCCGGACACCGGCCACTATCGCGTCGATTACGACAAGATGGAGGCGGCGGTTGATTCGCTGTCGGCGAAGATCCTCACCCTGCAGGGCGACGGCGATTACGAAGGCGCGAAGGCCCTGCTCGATGAAATGGGCGTCATCGGCCCCGACCTGCAGGCCGACCTCGACCGCGTGCAGGCCGCCGGCATCCCGGTGGACATCGTCTTCAAGCAGGGCCCCGAAGTGCTCGGACTGTAGGCCCTGCACATGGCGGGCCAGGCCACTGCACTGCGTAGATGGTGCAGAGACGGAGACCGCCAGATGCCCCGAAACGTCGCCAGGCTCTTCCTGGCCATCCTGCTGGCCTGGCCCCTTGCCGGGGCCAGCGCCGAACCGACCAGCGAAGAGCTCTGGCGCCGGCAGCCGCCGCCCTTCCAGACCCTTGCCGAAGGTCTGGTCGGCCCGCCGCGACCCGGTGCGGCGATGGAAACCCGACTGGGTTTCATACCGTGGTTCCTGCCGCCGCTGGCGGCCGACCAGCAGCGGCTGCGCGCACTGGAGCAGGCCGCCTCCCATTCGGCCCGGCGTTATGCCGGCGTGGGCCTGAGGGCACCGCGCATCACCCGCCGCGACGGGGTGTACCCGATTTATTTCGTTCGCGACCTCGGTGGTGCCGCGGCGCAATACGGGCCTGGCTACGGCGAGTTCGGTGTCACCGAGGGCCTGCGCTTCAAGGAAGACGACTGGGACCGGGTGATGATCGTCAGCGAGGCCGGAGGCTTCGGCAAGGACCTGGGCATCTACCCCGAAAAGGTCGCCGCCTCGGCCGCGCATGAACTTTTCCATGGCATCCAGGCCAGCTACGCCAACTGGACCATGCACGACAACAGTCATGCGCACGAGGAAAAGTGGGTCACCGAGGCCCTGCCCGACGCCATCGGCCTGTGGTCCATCGAGGGACTGTCGTTCATGGGCAATCCGCCCTTCGACCCGCGGCGCCGCTTTGCCAGCGGCAGCCCGCGCTTTGGCAAGGCGCTGGGCCTGCGTCCCTACGACTACCCCCTGGACCTGCGCACGCCCCCGCCACGCATGCCGATCTATCCCGCCGGAAGCTCCCCGGACGATCTGCGCCAGATGGCCTCGTACATGAGCAACTCGTTCTGGAGCTACGTCTGGCAGCACAGCATGCCCCGGGGACAGGAATGGAAGCCCGTGCGACACGCCCTGATGCTCCGCACGCCGCGGGCAGGCGCGTCGGGCGTGCGCGAGGAAAGCCTGGCCTGGACCGACCGCAGCCTGAAGGAAAACCACCCGGCCTGGACGCGCGGCCTTTACGACGCCCTGCCCGCCTTCATTCCCTGGTGGGTGGCCTACCCCGACCGGGTCATGCGCAGCCGCAAGGGTGAGTTCGCGCATGGCCGCTGGCTTGGCCATGCTTTCGTCGACGGCTGCCCGCTCTACGAGTTCGACCAGAACAACCCCACCGCCACCGTCAATGTGGCTATCCGTGAGCTGGCCGCTGCCTGCATCCGCGTGAAGTGGAACGGCGGGGTTGTCGGCGACAGTGGCTGGCCGGCGTTCGCCCTGGTTGCCACCCCGGCCGATGGCGGGGGCGAAGCGGCCCTGACCGACCTGCATCTGGGCATGCACGGCACCAACCTTGGCAAGACCGACCCGTACCTGGACCCGGCGACGGGGCGACCCACCCTGGCCTGGAGCGGACTGTCGCTGGACCCGCCCCAGCCGGCAAACACCGACGGGGAGACCGTCATCACCTTCACCAACGCCCCGCCCGACCCGCTCCGGGCCAGCCGGCGCACCTACGAGATCCATCTGGGCGTGGGCACATCCAACGCCTCGGGCGAGCTGGTCAAACCCGCCGAATCAGACAAGCCAGCGTCAAGCGTGCGTATCGCACCGAGGCGCCATGTGATCCCCGGTCAGGTCAAGGCCGTGCGCCAGGGCAGGACCCTGAGCATGGCCGTCGTGCCGGCGCCGATCGCGGGCAAGGATGACTGCATGAATGCCACGGCCAAATCAGCCGGCCAGGTGGCGTTCGGCACCGATGAAAATGTTTCGCAAGGCGGCGCGTCCCGGCTCATGGCGATCTGTTTGAAGGCCAGTGGCGATGCGACGCGCCAGGGCATGAAGCCGGCGCTACGGCCGGACGTCGAACTCATGCTCCCTGCTGTCCCCGATGGTCACACGGGTGCCGTAACCGGCGGGCGGGTCATCGCAACATGGAACGACCCGGGCCTGGGAAAACCTGGCCACCAGCACGTCGATGCCCGCACCGACGACGTCGACATCAACGTAACGCTCGCCAACGCGGCCTTCGTGCGCGGTCGTTTCGTCGCAAGGTTCGCGGCGGCGTCCAACACCGCCAACGGCGAACTGAGCGGTGACTTCCTGGTCTGGCGCGCCCCGACCGACCAGCGCATCGCCCTTGCCGACCCGCTCGAC
>NZ_CAXBJS010000183.1:0-5143 GCF_963976025.1 uncultured Arenimonas sp. | reverse complement strand
TTCATCGCGTCCACCGGGGCCAGGATGCGGATGTCCAGGCCGTCGGTGTCGTAGTCCTGCAGGTAGCCCTTCACGCGCTCGATGATCCGGGCGTCGTGGGCGCGGTCCTTGTCCAGCCAGAACACCGCCGGGGTGTCGCTCAGGCGGGCGCGGTCGACGGCCAGCTTCACCCAGTCGCGCACCGGCGCGTCCTTGGTCTGGCACATGCGCCAGATGTCGCCGGACTGCACCGGGTGTTCGAAGATCGTGCGGCCGGCCTCGTCGCTGACGCGCACGATGCCGTCGCCGGGGATCTGGAAGGTCTTGTCGTGCGAGCCGTATTCCTCGGCCTTCTGCGCCATCAGGCCGACGTTGGGCACGCTGCCCATGGTGGCCGGGTCGAAGGCGCCGTTGGCCTTGCAGTCGTCGATGACCGCCTGGTAGATGCCGGCGTAGCAGCGGTCGGGAATGACGGCCTTGGTGTCCTGCAGCTCACCGGCCGCGTTCCACATGCAGCCCGAGTCGCGGATCATCGCCGGCATCGAGGCATCGACGATGACGTCGCTGGGCACGTGCAGGTTGGTGATGCCCTTGTCGGAGTTGACCATGGCCAGGCCCGGGCGCGCGGCGTACAGCGCCTCGAGTTCGGACTTGATCGCCACCCGGGTGGCTTCGGGCAGTTTGTCCAGGCGCGCGTACAGGTCGCCGATGCCGTTGTTGCGGTCGAAGCCGGCGGCGGCCAGCGCCTCGGCGTGGCGGTCGAGCACGTCCTTGTAGAACTCGCCCACGGCAATGCCGAACATGATCGGGTCGGAGACCTTCATCATGGTCGCTTTGAGGTGCAGCGAGAACAGCACGCCCTTGGCGCGGGCGTCGGTGATCTGTTCGGCGATGAAGGCCGCCAGGCGCTGGCGGTTCATCACCGAGGCATCGACGATTTCGCCGAACTGCACCGGCACGCTTTCCTTTAGCACGGTGGTGACGCCGTCGGTGCGCAGCAGTTCGATCTTCAGGCTGCCGGCCTCGTCGAGGATCGCCGACTGTTCGCTGCCGTAGAAATCGCCGCCGTCCATGTGCGCCACGTGCGACTTCGAGCTGGCGCTCCACTTGCCCATGCGGTGCGGATGCTTGCGGGCGAAGGCCTTCACCGACTTCGGCGCGCGGCGGTCGGAATTGCCCTCGCGCAGCACCGGGTTCACCGCGCTGCCCTTGGTGCGGTCGTAGCGGGCCTTGATGTCCTTCTCGGCGTCGGTCTTCGGCTCGTCCGGGTAGTCGGGCAGGTCGTAGCCCTGCGACTGCAGCTCGGTGATGGCGGCCTTGAGCTGCGGCACCGAGGCGCTGATGTTGGGCAGCTTGATGATGTTCGCTTCGGGTTTGGTCGCCAGTTCGCCCAGTTCGGCCAGGTGGTCGCCGATGCGCTGGTCGTCCTTCAGCCGTTCCGGGAACTGCGCCAGGATGCGGCCCGACAGCGAGATGTCGCGCGTCTCGACGGCGATGCCGGCGGCGCCCGCGAAGGCCTGCACGATCGGCAGCAGCGACTGGGTCGCCAGGAACGGGGCTTCGTCGGTCAGCGTGTAGATGATCTTGGGCGAATCGGACATGGTGGTTTGATCCCGTGAAGTCAGCCCCGCATTGTCGCGGTTACGCGGGGCTGGGGAAAGCGCGGCGCCGAGTCGTCCACTTCGGGCAGGGCCGTCGCGGCCAGCGGCACCTGGTCGATGCCGGGCAGCACCACCGGCTGCACGGCCCAGTCTTCCGGCGTCAGCAGCTTCAGCCCGTGCGCCGCGCGGCCCTTGTCGCACTGCGGGCTGTGCCGGCCGAATTCCCAGGAAGGTTCCACCTGGCGGCATACCGAGGGTCGCTGCGGGTAGATGCCGCAGTGGCCGTCGACGCCGATGGTGCCGCGCAGGCCCACGCAGCGCGGATGGCTGCCTTCGGTGCCGCGCATGGCCAGCTCATGCCGGCGCAGCGGCATCACCAGCTCTGGCGGCGGGCCGTCGGGGTTGTCAGGCTGGGCTTCCGACCAGTGGAAGGACACGCGGAAGGTGGCACAGCAGGCGCCGCAGCGCAGGCAGGGATGGCTCATGGGCCACGGAGGCTCGAAGGATTATTCGATGGTGAAGCTGCGGGTCTCGACGACCCGGTCGTTTATCGCGATTTCCACCCGGTAGCTGCCTGCCGGCCAGGGCTCGGGCTGGGTGATGCTGAAGGTGGTGACGGTCGGCACTTCGGGGACCAGGCTTTGGCCGGCCTTGGCGACCTGGGTGCCGTCCTCGAGCAGCCAGCGCGCCGACAGGGTCAGGCCCGGGCTGCTGCCCACGCCCACGACGGCGGCATGGATGGTGTCGACGGTGGTGAAGACGTCCTGCGGGCGGGGCACGCGGCCTTCTTCGTCCAGCTCGGTGCCCAGTTCGACCGCCACCACGCGGAAATCGCCGCGGGGCATGGGCGCTTCTTCGGGCGCGGCCTGGGCTTCGCCGGCGTCAGCCACGTCCTGCGCGGGGGCCGCGGCGTCGCCGTCCGGCGCGGCGTCCTGGTCGCCACCGCAGGCGGCCAGCAGCAGGGACAGCGACAGGGCGAGGGGCGTCAGGATCGGGCGCATGGTCGGCTTGTGTGTGGTTACTGGCGGTTGGTGCGCGGATTGCCCGGGAGGGGCAGGCCCGGGGTGGCCCGGAAGGGGTTGATGTCCAGGCCGCCGCGGCGCGTGTAGCGAGCGTACACCGCCAGCCGCGTCGGCGCGCACTGCTGCATCAGGTCCATGAAGATGCGTTCGACGCAGCTTTCGTGGAAATCGCTGTGCTGGCGGTAGGACACCAGGTAGCGCAGCAGGCCGTCGCGGGCGATGCGCGGGCCGGCGTAGCGGATCTGCACGCTGGCCCAGTCCGGCTGGCCGGTGACCGGGCAGTTGGACTTGAGCAGGTGCGAGACCAGGATCTCGTCGGCCCTGGTTTCGGTGTCGCTGGACAGGAAATCCGGGCGCGGCGGGCCGTAGTGGCTGATCTCGATCGGCAGATCGTCGATGAGGTCGCCTTCGAGGTTTTCGATGAGCGCGACGTTGTTGGAACCGGCCGGCGTCAGCACCACGCTGACCGGCGCGCCGGCGGCGGCCGACAGGTCGGCCACCAGCTGGGCGCGCAGGGCGTCGGTGTCGGCGAAACGCGCCATCGCATAGCTGCCCAGGTACAGCTTGAGGCTCTTGGATTCGACGATGTTCGGTGACGTCGCCGGCACGCGCAGTTCGGCCAGCGCGACGCGCGGCTTGCCGCGGCCGTCCAGCCAGCTCAGTTCGTAGGCATTCCAGAAATCGACGCCGCCGAAGGGCAGGTCGTCGCCCAGGCCAAGCGTCTCCCGCGACTGGGCGCGGGCGATCGGAAACAACAGGGAAGGATCGTAGTCACCGCCGTATTCGACGGCTTTGCCCAGGGGGCTCAGTTCGGGGGACGTCATGGGCGGCATTCTCTCACGGTGCCGGTCGCAGGTCGCGAGAAAATGCCCCCGTTCAGCTTGCGCGCTCAGTCCGCCATGTGAAGGTAATCCAGGGCCACCTGCAGCATCGTGCGGGTGCCGACCTTCAGCGCCTGTTCGTCGAGGAAGAACTCGGGCGAGTGGTTCGACGGGGCCTTCAGCGGGTCCTGGTCGGGCGGTGTGGCGCCGACGAAGTAGAAGAAGCCTGGCACCTCGTTGGCGTAGTAGCTGAAGTCCTCGGCGCCCATGGTCAGGTCCATTTCGACGACGTTGTCGGCGCCGACCACTTTTTCCAGGCTCGGCGCCATGCGCATGGTCAGCGCCGGGTGATTGACGGTGACCGGGTTGCCCTTGGTGTCGGGCACTTTCGCGACGGCGGTGGCGCCGTGCGCGTGCGCCACCGATTCGGACACGTTGATCAGGTCGGCGAAGACCTGCTGGCGCATGCCTTCGTCGAAGGTGCGGATGGTGCCCACCAGCTCGACTTCATCGGGAATGATGTTGTAGCGGATGCCGCCCTTGATGGCGCCGAAGCTGACCACCACCGGCAGCTTGGAGATGTTCTGCCGGCGGCTGACGATGGTCTGCGCGGTGCCGATGACGTCGGCCGCGGCAACGATCGGGTCCACGCCGCCCCAGGGGCGCGAGCCATGCGTCTGCCGGCCCTTGATGACGATGTTGAACCGGTCCGAAGCCGCCATCAGCGGGCCGCTGCGGTAGCCGACGGTGCCGGCGTTGAGCGTGCTGAACACGTGCAGGCCGAACACCGCCTCGGGCTTGAAGCTCTCGAAGATGCCCTGCTTCAGCATCTCCTCGGCGCCGCCCTCCTCGCCATCCGGCGGGCCTTCTTCGGCAGGCTGGAAGATGAAGAGCACTTCGCCGGCCAGCTCGTCCTTCACCGAGGCCAGGGCCTCGGCGACGCCCATCAGGATGCCGGTGTGGGCATCGTGGCCGCAGGCGTGCATCACGCCGGTGGTCTCGCCGCGGAAGGTGGTGGTGGCCTTGGATGCAAACGGCAGGCCGGTGCGTTCGGTCACCGGCAGCGCGTCCATGTCGGCGCGCAGCGCGATGCGCGGCCCGGGCTTGCCGCCGCGCAGCACGGCGGTGACGCCAGTGGTGGCGATGCCGGTGCGCACGTCTTCGAAACCGAGCGCGCGCAGGTGCTCGGCGACCAGCGCCGCGGTGCGGGTTTCGCGGTTGCCCAGCTCCGGGTTCTGGTGGATGTCGCGGCGCCAGGCCTGCACTTTCGCGTCCACCGAAGCGGCCAGCGCCTCGACGTCGGGCGACTGGGCGAAGGCGGGGCCGCAAAGCGCGGCGGCGAGGGCAGAAACAAGCAGCAAACGGCGCATGGTGGCTCCCCTGGATGGCCTGCCGGCGATGCTAGCACGCAGGTCGCGCCGGCTCGTGGCACGCCTCGGCCTCGAACCGCGTTGTACTGGAGACGCGCCCCGGGAGCCCGCCATGCAACTGAACCTGTTCCTGATGATCTTGCTGCTGCTTCCCCTGCCTGGCGCGGCGCTTGCCCAGTCGGCGACGGAAAAGCCCCGGGCTGAGGCCGAAAAACCCCCTGCCGCGGCCACGCTGCGGCCCGGTGTTGCCCGGCAGATGAAGGTGCCGGTCACCGCGCAGCAAGAGGCCTTCCGGCGCGCGGTCGGCGTACACGGCGGTGTGTCGTTTGAGAAGCTCCGGACAATGCGCC
>NZ_CAXBJS010000182.1:0-5173 GCF_963976025.1 uncultured Arenimonas sp. | reverse complement strand
TGAAGGTGATCGTCAACGACAACGCCGGCCAGAAGGTCGGCTACGTCTACGACCTGGTCGCGGCGCCCGCCGGCGCCCCGCAGCCTGGCCGCTTCAAGGTCGGCCGCGGCCTGAAGTCTGTCTACATGGCCTTCGAGCTCGGCAACGTCGCCGGCAGCGACTTCGCTGCCGACGTGCTCGAGATCCGCCCCCTCGTCCTTGATCGGAGACTGCCGTGAGTGGCAACAACCTTTGCCTGAGCACCTACACGGATCCGGCGCTGACGTACTTCGACCTGGGCGCGGCCACGTTCCTGCCGTTCGCCACCAGCGCCTTCGCGCAGGCCCAGGAGCAGATCGACCGGGTCGTCGATTTCGAGGTCCCCATTCAGCAGTGGGAGGCCAGCTTCGATGCCAGTGGCGACCTGACGCCGTACGTGCGGCCGCCCAAGCCCACGCTGCTCGAAATCACGGTTCCGCCGACGCCTGTAGTCCCCGCGGCGCCCACGCTCAACCTGCCGGCATTGACGGTGGGTCCGGCGCCGGTCGAGCCGCCCGAGCTGTCGAACATCCCGGTCTTCGTCCGGCCGCCGAAGCCGGACCCGCTCGATGCTGAGCGCCCCGGCCCGGCGCCGACGATCGAGAGCCCCGACATGCCGGTGGCGCCGGTGCTGGTGGAGCCCGACGCCCCCGAGCTCGAGGTGATCGAGCTGCCCACCGTTCCCGACATCGCGATCGAGCGGTTCGACGAGCTCGCGCCGACCTTCGACGCCCCGGTGCCCAGCGAGCTGGTGGACTTCCAGGAAGACCCCTACGCGTCGGCCTTCCTGGACAAGCTCAAAGGCACGCTGTCGACGATGCTCGACGGCGGCTTCTACCTGCCGGAGGCGGTGAGCAGCGCCATCTGGGGCGGCGCAGTGCAGCGCGAGGACCAGTCGGAGCTCAAGCTCCTGCAGGAATCGCGCGAGCTGCACTCCAACCGTGGCTTCGACGAGCCCGACGGCAACCTCGAAAGCCGGATGCTCGAGGCCATGTACGCCAACCGCGCCCAGCGCGGCCAGCTCAACCGCGAGGTGTACGTCCGCTCCGAGACCGTGGCGATCGAGAACCTGGGCCGCGCGATCGCCAGCGGCCTGACGCTCGAATCGACGCTGCTGCAGGCGCACCTGACGGTGCAGGAGCGCCAGTTCCAGATGGCCTTCAAGGTCAAGGACCTGGCCCTGGCGGTGTTCCAGGCCCGGGTGGCCCAGTTCAACGGTGCGATCCAGGCCTACAACGCCCGTGTCGACGCCTATCGGGCCTACCTCGATGGCCTGCGCGCCGAGGTCGACGTCTACCGCGCCGAGGTGGAAGCCGCGAAGGTACGCGGCGACATCAACGAACAGCGCGTGCGCATGTACGCCGAGCGCATCCGCGCGCAGCTGGCGCGCGCCGAGGCGTACCGGGCCCAGGTGGAAGGCGTGAAGGCTTTCATCGAGGCCGAGCGCGCCAAGATCGAAGGCTACCGGGCCGAGGTCGAGGCCTATGGCAGCCTGGTCGACGCGAAGAACTCCGAGTGGGATGCCTACCGCACCCAGATCATGGCCGACGCGGAGCAGGGCAAGGTCTACGAGACCCTGGCCCGGGTGTACGGCACCCGCGTCGAGGCGCACCGCACCGGTGCCCAGATCCAGATCTCGCAGCAGGACTCACACATCAAGGCCGCCGAGGCCGAGCTGCGCCGTCACGACAACATGCTGCGCGCCCTGCTGGCCCAGCTCGAGAACGCGCGCACGGTGATCGCCGCCCAGACCGCGCACAACGAATCGGCCGCGCGGATCTACACGGCCGAAGCGGCGATCGAGCAGGCGGTGTCGGATTCGAACACCCGCGGCTTCCAGGCGGAGACCGAACGCAGCCGCGTGCGCTCCGACACCATCGTCCAGAACGTGCGCCTGGCGGTCGAACAGATCCTGGGCGTCAAGGGCCTGATGCTCGAGGCCCTGAAGTCCGGCGCCCAGGCGTCGAGCCAGCTGGCCGCCAGCTCGTTCAGCGCCCTGAGCTTCGGCGCCAGCATCAGCAGCAGCCAGAGCCGCACCAAGGCCTGCAGCACGAACTTTTCCTACGTCGGCGAAATCGCCGACGCCGTTGGCGCGTCGTAACCCAAGGAGATTCGCAGGATGGCCACGAACGATTGGCGCATGGATGATGAGGCCAACCGCCTGCAGCGGCGGCTTTCCGGCACCGGCTCCGGCACCGGCTCCGGCGCGGGCGCAGGTGGTGGCGGCGGCACGCCAGCCGCGCGGCCCACTGAATCGGCCGGTGTACGCGCTGGCCAGGGCATTCGCCGCGGCCTGGCCCAGATCGGCCGGCCCGTGCAGGCGGGTGCCGAGGCCGTGGCAGCCCCGGTTCGCCGCGGCCTGGGCGTGACTGGCCGCTTCGTCACCGACATGCGCAACACGGTCGCGCCACCCACTGTGGTGGCGCCCCCGCTCAATCCGTCCGGCCCCCAGAACGGTCGCCCGATCAACCGGCGTCCTCGTGCCGGCGCTGGCGGCGTTCCCGGAGCACCGACGGTGGCCGACACCTCTTCGGCTGATCGCAGCGGCACCATGGACCTGGGGCAGTTCAGTGGCGACCAGGGCTACCAGACCAAGGGCTTCCTCGAGCCGGCAGGGAAGGGCAACCAGGCGGCTCCGGAAGCGGTCTACCGCGGCCTTCAGCGCGATCCCCAGGATCTCGCAAGCCGTGCGATCAACCAGCAGACCGGCGTCGCGCGCCGAGCTCGCTCCCAGGTGATGGGAGGCCTGCCGCGAGACGAGATCGTGCGCCGCCTCGAGAACAGCCAGGGCAGCTACTTCAACAAGGGCCGGCCCAGTGCCCGCGCCGCGATCGCCGGCGTCTACGCTGACCAGCTGGCGGCCGCCGATGGCACGAGCGCCCGCCTGCAGGAAGGCGGCAACCGCGCTGCGCTCTCCGGCCTTCGCGGTGCCACCGAGGGCGAACTGGCCCAGCAGGGCGCCGCGAACACCGGCGTGCTCGAGGGGCAGCGGCAGCAGGGCGATCGCCAGCTGGCGACGCTGGGCTCCGAGCTCTCGGCCAACCAGCCTGAAACCCTTGTCGACGATCGCGGCAATGTGGTCGTGCGCCGCGGCTTGTCCGCCAGCCAGGTGACCGGTGCCGACGGCCAGCCCCTGCGCGCACCCGCTGCGCCCCAGGAGGGCCAGATCACGCCGGCCAAGCAGCTCGAGGCGCTGCAGGCGGAGATGGCGAACCTGATCGACCTCCCGATGGAGGACGAGGCCCGCGCCGCGCGCATCGGCCAGCTGCAGGGTCAGATCGACGGCCTGATCGGTGTGCCCCGCGCGCCGACCGGGGTGCCCGACGGTGCCGTGAAGCTGCTGCGGTCCAACCCGGACCCGGCCACCGTCGCCGAATTCGAGGCCAAGTATGGCCAGGGATCCGCCCGCTACTTCCTCGAGGGCTGAGTCATGCAGAATCGTTTCGACCAGTTCGACGCCCCCGCGGCGTCGGCGCCCGACCGTGCCCAGCCGGCGACCGGCAATCGGTTCGACGAGTTCGATCCGCCGCCGCCGAAGCGCACGCTGGGCCAGGCCGTAAAGGACACGGCCCTGGCACCGGTCTACGGCGCCGTGAACATGGTCGGCGGTGTGCTCTCCCTCGCCGAGCAGGCGACGCCGCTCAACGGAATCCGCCGCAGCCTGGCCGACATCGGCATTGGCTCTGGCCCTTCGAACTACGCCGCCAAGGCGACGGAGGCCGTTTCCGGCGCGATCCGCCGCGGCCTGTCCGACGACATCGTGGCCCGCCAGCAGAAGGTCAGCGAAGCGGAGTCCTTCGGCGACGCGGTGAAGATGACGGTAACCGACCCGGGGCTGCTGCTGCAGTTCGGCGCCGAGCAGCTGCCGAACCTGGCCACGATGGGTGTTGGCTCCGTCGCGACCGGTGCGCGTGCGGCCGCCGGTGCTTCGCAGGCCGCGCGCACGGCGGCCGTTGCCCGTGGCGCCACGGCTGAAGCGGCCGAGGCGGCGGCTACGCAGGCTGGTGCGGCGGCGTCGAAGGATGCCGCCACCAGGTTCATCACCGGCACCTCGGTGGCCATGGAGTCCGGCAACGCCAACGTCCAGGCCGTGAACGAGGTCCTCGCGCTCCCCGACGAGGTCTGGCAAGAGAATCCGCGCTACCGCGCCCTCGTCGCCGGCGGCCTGGATCCGCAGGCCGCGAAGGAGCAGCTGGCAAGCATCGCCGGCGGCAAGGCTGCGGCTGTCGCCGCGCCGCTGTCTTTCGTGGGCTCGCGCATCGCCGCGCCGTTCGAAGCCGAGGTCTTTACCCGGTTCATGCCTGGCGCCCCGCGCCGCACGCTGTCGGCCGGCAATGCAGCTCGCGTCGCCGGCGGCGTCGCCCGTGAAGCGTCCGAGGAAGCCATCCAGGAGGGTGGCGCCCAGCTCGGTGTGAACCTCGGTGTGCGCGAGGTGGACGAGTCGCGCGGCCTCATGGACGGTGTGCCCGCTGCTGCTGGCGTCGGCGCCACGGTGGGCGGCGTGATCGGTGGCGGTCTGGGCGTGGCCAACGTCGCCACCACCCGCCGGCGCCTGCCCGAACGCGGGCCGCTGGGTCGCGTGGCCAACGCCGCCGACGATGGCACCACCGCAGAGACCGTGCTCGCCACGCAGGATCCCTCCGCGGTGCCGCCCGTGCCGGCTGCTGATGCACCGCAAGCCCCGCTCGCGCGCACCGTCGCGCCAGCAGCTGCAGCTGCTGCGCCAGCGCCGGCCGATACCCAGGGCGCCCTGCCGTTGCCCGACGCCGACGCTGCGCTGCTCGAACAGCCTGGCGCCGAGCCGGCGCCGGCGGCCGCGCGCTCGATGCCACTGCCACCGCCCTGGATCAACCAGGAGACCGGTGAGTTCGCCGACCCGACGGACGAGCAGATCCGCCAGCAGCTGACGGCCCAGATGGACGCGCAGACCCAGGCCGGCACCAGCCTGCGCCTGGCAATCCGCCCCCTGGCCAACGCGTGGGGCATCACGCCCGAACGGCTGCGCTCCCAGGCGAAGGCAGCGCTCAAGGCCCGCGAGACTCAGCTGCTGCAGCAGGTGCAGCCCGAGCCGGAGCCGGTCAACTTCCGCGGCATGGACGAAAGCGAAGTCGACGTCGAGGAAACCCAGCGCGGCCTCGAGGTCGACCTCGCGGAC
>NZ_CAXBJS010000181.1:0-5234 GCF_963976025.1 uncultured Arenimonas sp. | reverse complement strand
TCGGTCACGGCCCGCCTGGTGCCGGGCATGGCGGCGCTGTACATCATCGGCGCGCTTTTCGTGATCTTCACGAACATTGGTCAGGTGCCCGCCGCGTTCGGCGCGATCATCGACGGTGCCTTCACCGCCGAAGGCGTCACCGGCGGCGTGATCGGCGCGCTTATCCAGGGTTTCCGCCGCGCTGCGTTCTCGAACGAAGCCGGCCTGGGCTCGGCGGCGATCGCGCACTCGGCAGTCAAGACCCGGGAGCCCCTGACGGAAGGCTTCGTCGCGCTCTGGGAACCGTTCATCGACACGGTGGTCATCTGCACGATGACGGCGCTGGTGATCATCATCACCAACCAGCACATCGTCGGCGGCGCCGACGGCGTGCAACTGACCTCGAACGCGTTCGCGACGGTCGGTGCCTGGACGCCTTATGCGCTGGCGGTGGTGGTGCTGCTGTTCGCGTTCTCGACGACGATCACCTGGGCCTACTACGGCGCCAAGGCCTGCAGCTTCCTGTTCAATGAATCCAAGGTCGCCCTGTACGGCTTCAAGTTCTTCTACCTGGCCATGGCGGTGGTCGGTTGCACCATGCCGCTGGGCAGCATCGTCGACATCGCCGACGCGCTGCTGTTCATCATGGCCATCCCCAACCTGATCGGCGTGTACCTGCTGATGCCGGTGGTGAAGAAGCACTTCGACTCCTACTGGGCCCGCCTCAAGTCCGGAGAGATCCACAAGCTCTCCTGATCTGCGTCCAGGGGGAAGACCATGGCGAAACGATCGTTCGGGGCGGGCCACGGGGCGGTCGCGCCCGGGCAGCTGGAGGAAAGGCGGCAATGACCGCCGCCTGGGCGCGCACCGAGCCCTTCTTCCGCCGCTACGCCTGGTTCCTGCTGGGTTTCGTCGTGGTCTGCTTCGGCGGCAAGGCGATCTTCGATACGGCCGACCTGCCGCCCTTGACGCCGCTGCATCACGTGCACGCACTGACGATGGGCGCCTGGTTCGTACTGTTCGCGATCCAGCCGACGCTGCTCGAACGCGGGAAGGTGTCGCTGCATAGGCTGCTGGGCCGGCTCAGCCCGCTGCTGGTGCTTTGTTTCCTGGCTTCGGCACTCTCGATGACCACCCTCAACTGGGTGCGAATGGGCGAGCCGCTGATCCCGACTGCGAACGGCATCAACCTGCTGTTGTTCCTGTCCTTTTATGTCGCGGCGCTGGCCTGGCGGCGGCACCCGGCTGCGCACCAGCGGCTGATGCTGTTCGCGACGATTTCGATCATCGGGCCGGCGGCGGGCCGGCTGCCGGAGATTTTCGACGCATCTCCCTTCCTGGCCGCACCGATCGTGCTGGCGCTGCAGGTCACGCCGCTGGTCCACGACTTCGTCGTGTATCGGCGCGCGCATCCCGCCAGCTGGATTGGGTTCGCGGTCATGTGTGCGGCGATCCCGCTAATCGTGGGGCTGAGCTCTTCGCAGGGCTGGGCGGAGGTGCTTGATGGCCTGCTGGGGCCGCGAGCCTAGGGTGCCGCTGCCGCCGGCGGGGCGCCGGCAATTCGGCCCGGTCAGCGGTAGCCCTGCGCCTGCAGTTTGAACAGGTGGGCGTAGTGCCCGTCCTGCGCCATCAGGGCGTCGTGGCTGCCGCGTTCGATGATGCGGCCGTCCTGGATGACGATGATCTGGTCGGCCATGCGCACGGTGGAGAAGCGGTGCGAGATCAGGATGGCGATGCGGTTGGTGGTCAGTTTGCGGAAGTGCTCGAAGATCGTCGCTTCCGCCTCGGCGTCCATCGCGGCGGTGGGCTCGTCCAGCACCAGGATGTCGGCGCTCGAGCGCATGAAGGCGCGGGCCAGCGCGATCTTCTGCCACTGTCCGCCGGAGAGTTCGCGGCCGTCGCGGAACCACTTGCCCAGCTGCGTATCGAATCCGCCGGGCAGGTCGTCGATAAAGGGCGTGGCCATGCCCCGGTCGGCGGCGTCCTGCCAGCGTTGGCGGTCCTCGAAGTGCCCGACGTCGCCGACGCCGATGTTCTCGCCCACCCGCATCTGGTAGCGCGCGAAGTCCTGGAAGATCACCCCGATCCGCTGGCGCAGGGTGGCCTCGTCCCATTCCCGCAGGTCGCGACCATCGAGCAGGATCCGGCCCTGGTCGGGATCGTACAGGCGCGTGAGCAGCTTGATCAGGGTGGTCTTGCCGGAACCGTTCTGGCCGACCAGGGCCAGTGATTCGCCGGGACGGATGTGCAGGTCGATGTCCTGCAGCGCCGGCGCTTCGGCGCCGGGGTAGGTGAACGAGACGGACTCGAATCGGATGCCATCATCGGGATTCGGGCCGCTCCGCGCCGTGCCCGTTGATGCCGGCACGGGCGTGTCGAGATAGTCGTAGAGCGTGGACAGGTAGAGGTTGTCTTCGTACATGCCGCCGATCGCCGACAGGATCGCCGCCACCGCCGACTGGCCCTGGCGGAACAGCATGAAGTACATGGTCATCTGGCCCAGCGTGATGCGGCCGACGACGGTGGTCAGCGCTATCCAGCCGTAGGCGGCATACAGGGTCACGGTGCCTATCAGGCCGAGCACGAAGCCCCAGCCATCGCGGCGGATGGCCAGCTTCCGGTCCTCGCGATAAAGCGTATGGAAAATATCGCGGTAGCGACCCAGCAGCAGCGGGCCCAGGCCATAGAGCTTGACCTCCTTGGCGTGGTCCTCGCGCGCCAGCACCGTTTCCAGGTACATCTGCATGCGTGTTTCCGGCGAGCGCCAGCGAAACAGCCGGAAGGCATCGCCGGAGAACTTGGTTTCGGCCAGGAACGCGGGCAGCCCGGCGAGCAGCAGCACGGCCACGGCCCACGGCGAGAACTGCGCCAGCAGCACGCCGTAGCTGACCAGCGAGATGCCGTTCTGGGCCAGGCCGAAGGTGCGTGTCACCAGCGACAGCGGTCGGCTCGAGGCCTCGCGCCGCGCCCGGGTCAGTTTGTCGTAGAACTCCGAATCCTCGAAGTGCGCCAGCTGCAGGGTCAGCGCCTTTTCCAGGATCATCACGTTCACGCGCTGGCCCAGCTGCGCCCGCAGCAGCGACTGGCACAGCGAGATGCCGCGCTGCGCGCCGGCCATGGCCATCACGAGCACGGCTCCGAGCGCGATCAGCCAGAACACCGGCGCCATCGCCCCCGCGTCGCCCGCCGCGACCGCGCGGCTGGCCGCGACGACGGCATCGACGATCAGCGCACCGACGTAGGCGATGCCCGCCGGCAGCAGGCCGCTGACCAGGGTCAGCAGGCCCAGCCAGAGCGTCAGGCCCCGGCTGGTGCTCCACACCAGTTCCAGCGCCCGCCCGCTGAAACGGAATACGCCGAGGAAGCTTCGGGTGAAATCACCGCTCTCGGTTGTTGATGTAGGGCCGTGATGCGCCAAGCGGGTTCCGGTTGGGAGGGGCGATTCAGCCCAGGAGCTTGGCGGCCAGCACGATCAGCACCAGCACCGGGGCGATGATGCAGATCAGGAAGCGCCAGGCCTGGAAGCCGAAACCGCCCAGGTGGGAAAGCTGTTCGCGGGTGATCTTCTGGCTGAGCACGTAGCCGGCGAACAGCGCGATCAGCAGGCCGCCGACCGGCAGCATGATGTCGGAGGCGACGAATTCGATGGCGCCCTGCAGGTCGCGGCCGAACACCCGCACGTTCTGCCAGACGTTGAAGCCCAGCGCCGTCACCAGGCCGATCGCCCAGATCACCAGCGCCGCGATGATCGCCGACTTCTTGCGCGACATCTTGCCCATCTCGACCAGGAAGGCCGTCGGCGGTTCCAGCAGCGAGATCGACGAGGTCCAGGCGGCGACGAACAGCAGGCCGAAGAAGGCGACCGCGTACGGGATGCCGAAAGGCATGTCGTTGAAGGCCAGGGGCAGCGAAGTGAAGATCAGGCCCGGGCCGCCACCCGCCGGGTCCAGCCCGAACGCGAACAGCACCGGGAAGATCGCCAGGCCGGCCAGCAGGGCCACGGCCGTGTCCATGCCCGCCACCGTCACGGCGACGCGCGGAATGGAGATGTCGCGGGGCAGGTAGGCGCCGTAGGTCATGATGCCGCACATGCCCAGGCTCAGCGAGAAGAAGGCCTGTCCCAGCGCCGCCAGCAGGGTGTCGCCGGTGACTTCGCTGAAGTCGGGCTTGAACAGGAATTCAAAGGCCTGGCCGACCTTGCCGGTGCTGATGCCGTAGGCCAGCAGGCCCAGCAGGATCAGGAACAGCAGCGGCATCAGGAACTTCACCGCGCGCTCAAGGCCCTTTTCCACGCCCATCGCCACCACGCCCACGGTGACCAGCATGAACATGCTGTGCCAGAAGACCAGCGTGGTCGGGCTGGCGAGCATGGCGCCGAAGGTGGCGCCCGGATCGCTGATGGGCGCGCCGCCGAAGATCTGCGCCACGTACAGCCAGACGTAGTGCAGGGTCCAGCCGCCGACCACGCTGTAGAAGCTCAGGATCGCAACCGCGGCGAGCATGCCGATCCAGCCGATCACCGTCCAGCCACCGCTGTGGCCGCCTTCGCGGGTGAGCTTGCGCAGGGTGTTCACCGGGCTCATGCGGCCTTCGCGGCCCATCAGGATTTCGGCCGCCATGATCGGCAGGCCCACCAGCAGGATGCAGCCCAGGTAGATCAGCACGAAGGCGCCGCCACCGTTGTCCGAAGCCAGGTAGGGGAATCGCCAGATGTTGCCCAGGCCCACTGCCGAACCGCTGGCGGCCAGGATGAAGGCAAGGCGCGAGGACCACATGCCGTGGATTGATTTGGTGTCCATCAGGTTCGTATTCCGCGTTGGATGGGGGGATCAGCCGGGGTGGCGGTGTTCGACCACGACCTTCGGGCTGGTCTTGAGGATCTTGAAGCCGACGTACGCGAGGATGCCGGCGATCACCGGGTTCACCAGGTTGAACAGCGCGTACGGCAGGTAATCGAGCGTGGCCACGCCGAGGGTGGCGGCCATGTAGGCGCCGCAGGTATTCCAGGGAATCAGCGGTGAGGTGATGGTGCCGGCGTCCTCGAGCGCACGCGAAAGGTTCTCCGGTGCCAGGCCGCGTTTCTCGTATTCACTTTTGTAGATGCGGCCCGGCAGCACGATCGCCAGGTACTGGTCGGCGGCCAGCACGTTGGTGCCGAAGGCGGTGATCAGGGTCGCGACGATCAGCGAACCGGTGGATCGGGCCATCTTGAGCACGCTGCGGATCAGGCGTTCGAGCAGGCCGACCTTGTCCAT
>NZ_CAXBJS010000180.1:0-5235 GCF_963976025.1 uncultured Arenimonas sp. | reverse complement strand
GGCGACCATGAACGCGCCCACGTCTACCAGGCCATGCTGCTGGGGCCGCTGTTCCTGCCGCTTTACCTGGCCTGCGGCGGCATCAGCCACCACAACCGCTTCGAGCAGGCCGCCGACCGTTACGCGCTGACCGGCCGCGGTTGGTGGCCCTGGCCCCGGCCGGAGGCGGTTTGACCGGGCGCAAACCCGTACCGGCGCGCGCTGCTAAACTTGCTTCACGTCCACATCACCCAGGTGCCGCCATGCAGGCCCTCGATTTCCCCGGCTGCGACAAGCTGTTCGCGATGATCGATCGCGCCGTGTCCAGCGACTGCCAGCGCGAGACCACCGATTGCATCCGCAACGGCCTGGCCGAGCTCATCCGCACCCGCGCCGTGACGCTGCCCGCCTGCGTGTTCGAGCCGGTGACCGACCATTACGCCCGCCGCGAGCTTTACCGCTGCGAAGAGTCCGGCTACAGCGTCGTCGCCATGACCTGGGGCCCGGGGCAGGGCACGCCCGTGCACGACCATTCCGGCGTCTGGTGCGTGGAAGGCGTCTGGCAGGTCCAGCTGGAGATCACCCAGTTCGAACTGCGCGAACAGGACGGCGACCGCGTGCGCTTCGAACCGGTCGGCACCCAGATCGCCGGTGTCGGTTCGGCCGGCAGCCTGATCCCGCCGCACGAATACCACGCCATCCGCAATCCCAGCGCCGACGACGTGGCGATTTCGCTGCACATCTACAAGCAGGCGCTGACCTGCTGTTCGATGTTCCAGCCCGAGGAAGACGGCTGGTACCGCAAGGCGCCGCGCCAGCTGGGCCTGGACGAAGCCGCCTAGGCAGGCGGCGCTGGGCTATAATCGCGCCGCCCACGTGCCGGTGTGGCGGAATGGTAGACGCGGGGGACTCAAAATCCCTTGCCAGCGATGGCGTGTAGGTTCGAGTCCTATCACCGGTACCAAGAGCAGACGCAGGCGCAGCAAAGTCCGGCGTCGGTCAGACCGAAGGCGTGGAGTCCTCCACGCCTTTTTTCTTTTCTAGAGTTTGCCCAGGAACCCGCCAATCGCGGGCCCGAAACGCTCGATGTCGACCAGGAAGGCGTCGTGGCCCTGCGGCGATTCCAGGGCGAGGAATTCGGAATCAGCGCCGCCCGCGCGCAGGCCGTCGGCGACCTGTTCCTGCTGCTGCAGCGGGAACAGGATGTCGGTGTGTACGCCGATGGCCAGGGCGCGCTCGAGGCGGATGCCGGCCAGCGCCTTCATGACGTCGCCACCGCCGTATTCGGCCGCATCGAACCAGTCCATCGAGCGGCTCAGGTACAGGTAGCAGTTCGGGTCGAAGGTGCGCACGAAGCGGCGCGCGTGGCCTTCGAGGTAACGTTCGACCTCGAATTCCAGGCCGAAGGGGTCGTCTTCCCGGCATTCGCTGTCCAGGCGCACGCGGCCGAAGCGGCCGTCCCATTCCATCGCCGAACGATAGGTCACCACGCCCAGCTTGCGCGCGATGCGCATGCCGTTTTCCGGGTAGGCGTGGTCGTCGTAGTGGCCCTGGTTCCAGTTCGGGTCCAGGCGGATGGCTTCGCGCTGCAGCGATCGGATGGCGATCGAGAAGGGCAGCGCGCGGGCGCTGCCGGAGACGTTGATGTGCGAACGCGCGACGCCGGGGAACTGCAGCAGCAGCGCCAGCGCGCTCATGCCGCCCATGGAGTTGCCGATGACGCTGGCCAGGCAGTCAATGCCCAGCGCCTGCAGCAGGTGCCGGGCGGCGCGCGCACCGTCTTCGATCGAAAGGTCCGGGAAGTCCAGGCGGTAGGGCTGGCCGGTGCCGGGATTGATCGAGGCCGCGCCGGTGCTGCCCTTGCAGCTGCCCAGCGGGTTGACGCAGACGACGAACCAGCGGTTGGTGTCGATCGGCTTGCCCGGGCCCAGCATGGCTTCCCACCAGCCCGGTTCCGGGTTGCCGGCGTTCGCGGCGGCGTGGTCGTTGGGCGACAGGCCCGGCAGGATCAGGATGGCGTTGTCGCGGGCAGGGGAAAGTTCGCCCCAGGTTTCGTAGGCCAGTTTCGCGCCTTCAAGCGCGCCGCCGCGCTTGAAGGGGAAGGGTCCGGGGAGTTCGACGAAGCGGGTGGCCGGCGGGATCGATTCGCTCATTGCACCACTTTAGCAATCACCAGCGTCGCATTGGCCCCGTCGGCCACGTCCAGCTCAAGGACCTCGGCTTCCAGGTCGCCCGGGCTGGCACCGGCGTCGCCGGAGCGCGAGATGCGCGCCATCAGCCGCACGCGGGCCTGGCCGGAAAGCTTCTGCGCCGGCATCAGGCCGTCGGCGTCCGACAGGGACACCGTGACCGGGAACGATCCGGCCGGCAGGCGTTTCACCGCCACCGGCAGGCCGCCTTCAAGCGTGCGCGCGAAGACGTAGAGGGTGGCGCCCGGCGCCAGCTGGTCGGCCAGGGCCGGATCAAGCTCGACGGTGACGGCCAGGCTGGGGCCGGCCGCGGCCTCCGGCGCCGGCTCGAGCGGCGGCAGGCCGGCCTGTTCGCGCGCCATGTCCAGCTGCGGGCGCAGGGCCTTGGCGGTGTTCTCATCGACCAGCGGCAGCAGGCGGCCCCAGGTGGCGGCGGCTTCGGCCGGGCTGCCGGCCTGCAGCTGCTGGGCGCCCAGGTAAAACAGCGCGCGCTGGTGGTCCGGGCGCAGCTGCACCGCGCGTTCAAGCAGGGCCACGGCGTCGGCCGGGAAGCGGCCGTCGGGCGCGGCGCGCATGCGGGCATCGGCCAGTTCGACCATCAGGTCGGGTTCTTCGGGCAGCAGGGCCTGGGCCTTGCCGAAGGCGTCGGCCGCGCCGGTCCAGTTGCCCTGGGCGGCGTGGCTGCGGCCCAGCAGCACCCAGCCTTCGACGCTGCCCGGTTCGTCGGCCAGGCGGCGTTCGAGCTGCACGATGGCTTCTTCCAGGGTTTCCGGGGCCTTGACCTGGGCCGGGTCCAGCGCGTCGGGCGTACCCAGCAGCAGGTACAGGCCGGCGGTGCCCACACCCAGGGCCAGGGCCAGGGCCAGCGCGCTGCGGCGGGCGCCGGACCAGAGCGGACGCAGGGCCAGGGCCACCAGCACCAGCACGACGGCCAGGGAGGCCAGCACGAAAACCGTCATCGTCACCACTCCTGCCTGTCGTCGGGGATCGTTTCCGCGGGCGCCTGGCGCGAGCGGCGCTTCACCACCACCACCACCACGACGGCGCCGCCCAACAGCAGCGCGGCGGGGCCGAACCAGAGCAGCCAGGTGGCGGGACGCACCGGCGGGCTGTAGAGCACGAATTCGCTGTAACGCGCGACCAGGTAATCCTTGATTTCGTCGTCGGTCTTGCCTTCGCGCATCAGTTCCAGCACCTGCAGGCGCAGGTCGTGGGCGATCTGGGCGTCGGAGTCGGCCAGCGACTGGTTCTGGCACATCACGCAGCGCAGCTCCGCCGCCAGGTCGCGGAAGCGGGCCTCTTCGGCGGCGTCGCGGAATTCAATGGGTTCGAAGGCGGCGGCGCCCAGCGACAGCACCAGCAGCAGGCCCAGCAGCCAGGCCCTCATTCCAGCGACTCCAGCACGGGCAGCAGCTGTGTCTGCACCACCTCGGGCGTCAGCGGGCCGACGAACTTCCAGCGGATGAAGCCTTCGGCATCGACCAGGAAGGTCTCGGGCGCGCCGTAGATGCCCCAGTCGAGCGCGGCGCGGCCTTCGACATCGGTGATCACCAGCGCATAGGGATTGCCGAACTGCTGCAGCCAGCGGCGCGCGTCGTCGGCTTCGTCCTTGTAGTCATAGCCGATGACGCGGATCCGGCCGGACTCGGCCAGGTCGGTGATCACCGGGTGTTCGTCGCGGCAGGCCGGGCACCAGCTGCCCCAGACATTGAGCAGGTAGGGTTCGCCCAGCAGGTCGTCGCGGGTGATGATGCGGTCGGGTTCGTCGAGCACCGGCAGCGCGAACTGTGGCGCCATCTTGCCGATCAGCGGCGAAGGGATCGCGCTGGTGTCCTTGCCCGAGTTCATCATCACGCCCACGCCCAGAAGCAGGGCCAGCGCGGCGAAGGCCAGCAGCGGCAGCAGTCGGTTCATCATGCGGGCGCTCCCGGCGTGGCCGGGCGGCGGAAGCGGCGGTCGAACACCACCACGAAACCACCCGCGGCCATGAACAGCGAACCCAACCAGATCAGCCGGATCCAGGGTTTGACGTACAGGCGCAGCGCCCAGCCGCCGCTCTGGTCCAGCGGTTCGCCCAGCGCCACGTACAGGTCGCGGTGCAGGCCACCGTGCAGCGCGGCTTCGGTCATCACCTGGCCACCGGCGGCGTAGGCGCGTTTTTCCGGATGCATGACCGCGATTTCGCGGCCGTCGCGCGACACCACCACGGTGCCGCGGTCGGCGAGGTAGTTCGGGCCCTGGTGTTTTTCCACGCCCTCGAAGGCGAAGTCGTAACCACGCAGTTCGAACACCTGGCCCGGCCGCGCGGCGACGTCACGTTCGATGCTGGTCGATTCGGTGATGAAGACGCCGGCCACGAAGATGCCGATGCCGGCGTGCGCCAGCAGCATGCCGGTCATTTCGGCGGTGAAACGTGCGCCCTTGCTGGTCGAACGCAGGCGCTGCCAGGCAAAACGCGCCGTACCGGCCAGGATCCAGACCGCACCGAGCAGGCCGACGGCAGTCTTGGCCGTGCCGTTGGGCCAGGCGAAAAACACGATGATGCCGACCACCACCGCCAGCGCCGCCCAGGGCGCCAGCCAGCGCACCGGCTGCGCCAGGTCTTCGCGCTGCCAGCGCATCAGCGGGCCGAAGGGCACCAGCGCCACCAGCGGCGCCATCAGCAGGATGAACAACAGGCCGAAGTAGGGCGGGCCCACCGAAATCTTGCCCAGGTCCAGCGCATCGGCCAGCAGCGGGTACAGCGTGCCGAGCAGGATCATCGCCGCGGCCGCGGTCAGCAGCAGGTTGTTGGCCAGCAGGAAGGTTTCGCGCGAGGAAGCCGCGAAGGGCTTGCCGGTTTCGAGCTTCGGCGCGCGCAGGGCATACAGCAGCAGCGAACCGCCGATCACGATGACCAGGAAGGCCAGGATGAACATGCCGCGCTCCGGGTCCGAAGCAAAGGCATGCACGCTGGTCAGCACGCCCGAGCGCACCAGGAAGGTGCCCAGCAGCGACAGCGAAAACGCCGCGATCGCCAGCAGCAGGGTCCAGCCGCGGAAGCTGCCGCGTTTTTCCGTGACCGCCT
>NZ_CAXBJS010000179.1:0-5251 GCF_963976025.1 uncultured Arenimonas sp. | reverse complement strand
CGGTTTACTCGCCCTTGCTCAGCTGTTCGCGCAGCAGCGCACCGAGCTTGGTGGTGCCGGCGGCCGCGTCGGAAGCCTTGTTGACCTCGGCCAGGGTGTCGGCCAGCTCGGCCTCGTCCTTGGCGCGGATCGACAGCTGCATGGTACGGCCCTTGCGGTCCATGCCCATGAACTTGGCTTCGACGGCATCACCGACCTTGAGGTAGGTGGTGGCGTCTTCGACGCGTTCCTTGGCGATGTCGTTGGCGCGCAGGTAACCCTCGACGCCGCCCTCGAGCTCGATGGTGGCGCCGCGGGCATCAACTTCCTTGACGACGCCGTTGACGATGGTGCCCTTCTGGGTACCGGCCATGTACTGGCCCACCGGATCCTGCTCGAGCTGCTTGACGCCCAGCGAGATGCGCTCGCGCTCGGGGTCCACGGCCAGCACGACGGCTTCGAGGTTGTCGCCCTTCTTGAAGTTGCGCACGACGTCTTCGCCGGTGGTGTTCCAGGAGATGTCGGACAGGTGCACCAGGCCGTCGATACCGCCGTCGAGGCCGATGAAGATGCCGAAGTCGGTGATCGACTTGATCTGGCCCGAGACCTTGTCACCCTTCTTGTGCAGGGCCGAGAAGGCCTCCCACGGGTTCGGGGTGCACTGCTTGATGCCCAGCGAGATGCGGCGGCGTTCGCCGTCGACGTCGAGCACCATCACTTCCAGTTCGTCGCCCAGCTGGACGACCTTGGACGGGTTGACGTTCTTGTTGGTCCAGTCCATCTCGGACACGTGCACCAGGCCTTCGACGCCCGGCTCGATCTCGACGAACGCGCCGTAATCGGTGACGTTCGAGACCTTGCCGAACAGGCGGGCGCTGGTCGGGTAACGACGGGCGATGTTGTCCCAGGGATCGTCGCCCAGCTGCTTGAGGCCCAGCGAAACGCGGTTGCGCTCGCGGTCGAACTTAAGCACGCGCACGTCCAGCTCGTCGCCGACGTTGACGACTTCGGACGGGTGGCGCACGCGCTTCCAGGCCATGTCGGTGATGTGCAGCAGGCCGTCGATGCCGCCCAGGTCCACGAACGCGCCGTAGTCGGTGAGGTTCTTGACGACACCCTTGATGACGGCACCTTCCTGCAGGCGCTCCATCAGCTGCTCGCGCTCGACGCTCGACTCGGACTCGACCACCGCACGGCGGGAGACCACGACATTGTTGCGCTTGCGGTCAAGCTTGATGATCTTGAACTCGAGTTCCTTGCCTTCCAGGTAACCCGGGTCGCGCACGGGGCGCACGTCCACCAGGGAACCCGGCAGGAACGCACGAACGTCGCGGATGTCGACGGTGAAACCGCCCTTGACCTTGCCGGAGATGCGGCCGGTGACGATCTCGCCGGCTTCCATGGAAGCTTCGAGTTCGTCCCACACCATGGCGCGCTTGGCTTTCTCGCGCGACAGCACGGTCTCGCCGAAGCCGTTCTCGAGGTATTCGAGGGCGACCTTTACGGTCTCGCCGACGGAAACTTCAAGCTCGCCTTCTTCGTTACGGAACTGCTCGATCGGAATGATGCCCTCGGACTTGAGGCCGGCATTGATGACGACCACGTCGTTGCGGATCTCGACCACGGTGCCGGAAACGATGGCACCCGGCTTGAGCTTGGAGAGGGCGCTCTGGCTCTGCTCGAACAGTTCAGCGAAAGATTCAGTCATTGTTGGATACTCGGTTGGACATACGGGCCGGCGGCTCCGCCGCGACCCACCTGTTGGCGCAAGATGCGCGTGAATTTACCCCGCGCCATCGGGCGCGGGAGCTGGTTTCTGCTTTCGGAAACCGCGCCCGGGGGAACGGGATGCGGAATGCTCCGGGGGATCAGGCCTGTCGCGGCTGGCGGAGTTTTTCCGGCAGCACCGACAGCACGCGCTCGATCACCTCGGTGATGGGCGTACCGGTGGAGTCCACGACAACCGCGTCGTCCGCGGGTTTCAGGGGCGCCACCGCACGCCCGGCATCGCGCTCGTCACGAGCGGCGATTTCGTGCAGCAGACTGTCAAGATTAACCGAAACCCCTTTTTCCTTCAACTGCTTATGGCGCCTTTTGGCCCGTTCCTCGGCGCTGGCGGTCAGGAAGACCTTGTAGGCGGCATCCGGGAAGATCACGGTGCCCATGTCCCGGCCGTCGGCCACAAGGCCCGGCAGGCGCCGGAACCGGTGCTGCAGGTCCACCAGGGCGGCCCGGACCGGGGGGTGGGCGGCAATGGCCGAAGCCGCCGCGCCGGCGGTTTCCATGCGCAGCTGGCGGGTGGCGTCCTTGCCGTTCACGATCACGTGCAATTCGCCCGATTCGGCGGTTTCGAAGCGGATTTCGGTGCGGGCGGCGCACTGGGCCACGGCCTCGGGGTCGCTGAGGTCGACGTTTTCCCAGGCCGCGGCCAGGCCCACGGCGCGGTAGATCGCGCCCGAATCGAGGTAATGCCAGCCCAGGCGGTCGGCCACGGCCCGGCTGATGGTGCCCTTGCCGGAGCCGGAGGGCCCATCGATGGTCAGTACGGGGATGCGTGGCATGGGCGGGATTCTAGCCGACCGTACCGTCGGCCTGCAGGCCCAGCCCGACGCCGCAGGCCAGCGCCTCGAAGCCCGGGAAGGACGTGGCGACGTTGGCGCAGTCGCGGATTCGCACCTCGCCGTCGGCGCGCTGGGCGGCGACCGCCAGGGCCATGGCGATGCGGTGGTCGCCGTGGCTCTCGGCCACCCCGCCCTGCAGACTTCCGCCCTGGATGATGGCGCCGTCCGGGGTTTCGACGATGTCCGCGCCCAGGGCCTGCAGGGCCGTGGCCATGGCGGCGATGCGGTCGGATTCTTTCACCCGCAGCTCGGCGGCGCCGGAGACGCGGGTTTCCCCTTCGGCCAGGGCGGCGGCCACGAACAGCGCCGGGAACTCGTCGATCATGTCCGGCACCAGGGCCTCGGGCACATCGATGCCGCGCAGGCGGGCGTGGCGCACGCCCAGGTCGGCCACCGGCTCGCCGCCCTGTTCGCCGGCGGCTTCGACGGTGATGTCGGCGCCCATCGCGCGCAGGGCCTCGAGCAGGCCGGTGCGGCGCGGATTCATGCCGACCTGGCGAAGCCGCAGGTCCGAGCCCGGCACCACAGAGGCCGCCACCAGGAAAAACGCCGCCGAGGAGAAATCGGCCGGCACCACCACGTCGGTGGCGCGCAGCCGGTGCCCGCCTTCGAGGCTGGCTTCGCCGGGTGAAAACCGGACCGGCCAGCCAAAGGCCGCGAGCATGCGTTCGGTGTAGTCGCGGGTCGGGTGCGGCTCCTGCACCCGGGTGGTCCCGCGGGCGTAAAGGCCCGCCAGCAAAACCGCGGACTTGACCTGGGCGCTGGCTACAGGAGATTTGAAATCAATGCCTTGCAGGCCTTTATTCGCGTGAATTCTAAGTGGTGGCAACCCGCCTTCGCCCGCCTCGATGTTCGCGCCCATGGCCCGCAGGGGCGTGATGACGCGCCCCATGGGACGGCGCGACAGCGAGGCGTCGCCGACCAGGGTGCTGTCGAAAGCCTGTCCGGCCAGCAGCCCGGCCAGCAGGCGCATGCCGGTGCCGGCGTTGCCGCAGTCCAGGGGCCCGGTGGCCGCCTGCAGGCCGTGCAGGCCGACGCCGTGCACCACCCGCCGGCTGGCCGAAGGCGCTTCGATGCGCACGCCCAGGCGGGCAAAGATGGCCGCGGTGGCGCGCGTGTCCTCGCCTTCGAGGAAACCCTCGATTTCGCTGCGTCCCTCTGCCAGGGCGCCCAGCATCACCGCGCGGTGCGACACCGATTTGTCGCCGGGGACCTGCAGGTCCCCGCGCAGCGGTCCACCGGTGCCAGCCAGCCAATCCAGCCGGGCCGCCGTCATGCCAGCACCTCGTCCAGGGCCTGCAGGAAGCGGCGGTTCTGCCCGCGCGTGCCCACGGTGATGCGCAGGCACGTCGGCAGCCCGTAGCCGCCCATCGGCCGCGGCACCACGCCGCGGGCCACCAGACCCTGCTCCACCGGCGCCGCGTCGCGGCCGAAATCCACCAGCAGGAAATTGGTCTGCGAGGGCGACACGCCCAGCTCCCGCGCCCGCAGCGCATCGGCCAGCGCCTGGCGCTCGTCCGCATTGGCCTGGCGCACGAATTCCACGTGGGCGCTATCGGCCAGCGCGGCTTCGCCGGCGGCCAGGGCCGGGCCGTTGACGTTGAAGGACTCGCGCAGCCGCTCCATGACCGCCACCAGGCCCGGCGCGGCCACCAGGTAACCCAGGCGCAGCCCGGCCAGGCCGTGGGCCTTGGAGAAGGTGCGGGTCACGACCAGGTTCGGGAAAGCCGGCAGCAGTTCCAGCGCCGAGCCGATCGCCGGCTCGGTGACGTATTCCAGGTAGGCCTCGTCCACCACCACCAGCACCGTCGGCGGCAGCCCGGCCAGGAAGGCCCTGAGCCCGCCGGCGCCGAACCAGGTTCCGGTGGGGTTGTTCGGGTTGGCCAGGTAAACCAGGCGCGTGCGCGGCCCGACCGCCGCGGCCAAAGCGGCCAGGTCGTGTCCGCGTGCCATGGCCTGGCCGTCCGGCAGGGCCGGCGCCTGCACCAGGGTGGCGCCGGCGGACTGGGCGGCCAGCGCGTAAACCGCGAAACCGTACTGCGAGGCCACCACCTCCAGCCCGGGCCCGGCGAAAGCCTGGCCCAGCATCATCAGCAGTTCGTGCGAGCCGTTGCCCAGCATCAGCTGGTTCGCCGCAACGCCATGGTGGGCGGCCAGCGCGCGCCGGAGCGCGCCGCCCAGGGGGTCGGGGTAAACGAAGGCGGTGTCGATCGCGGCCACCGCCGCGGCGCGGGCGGCGGCGCTGGGGCCGTAGCAGTTTTCGTTCGAGCCAAGTTCAACCAGGCCCGGGTGCGCCTGGCGCAGGGCAACCAGGTCCAGGCCCGGGTCGTAGGCGCGCAGTCGCTGCACGCCCGGCTGGGCCAGCGCGGAAAACGCCGCCTCGTCCATGCTCAGAGCAGGGCCACGGGATAGGCCCCGAGGATGCGGATGTCGGCGGCGAACTCACCCAGTTCGGCCAGGGCCGCGGCCACGGGGCCGTCCTGGGCGTGGCCGTCGACGTCGATGAAAAACGCGTACTGCCAGCGCCCGGTATGGGCCGGCCGCGACTCGATGCGGTTCATGCTGACGCCGTGGCGGGCGAAGGGGCTGAGCACGTTGTAGAGCGCGCCGGGCTGGTCGCGCACGAACACCATCAGCGAGGTGCGGTCGTG
>NZ_CAXBJS010000178.1:0-5254 GCF_963976025.1 uncultured Arenimonas sp. | reverse complement strand
TTCACGGCTACGACGGAATCCAGCTCGTGCTCGCGCACGTCGCGGATGGTGATCGGCATGGGACTAAAAACTCCGATGGCTTCAGGGCCGCCCGGGGGGAGGCGGACGATCGGGGCGGGATTATCGCACGGCCGCCCCGGCGAGGGGGGCGGAGGGGCGGCATGACTTCCGGGGGCGTGCACGGCGGCAAGACCGCCGTAAGATGCGCCGATGCTGAACCGACTGAGCCATACCCAGCTGCTGCGCTACGCCGGCCTGTTCACCTGGGTGGCCCTGGGCATCCCGCTGGTGGTGTTCTCCCTGTACTTCCCGGCGGTGGACCCCGCCCTGGACGGCACTGGCGGCTGGCTGGGCGAATGGCTGGGCGGCCCGGCCCTGGTCCTCCTGGCCTACCTGGCCTTCGGCCTTATCTACTGGCTGATCACCCACGCCCTGGGCCGGCGCCGCTCGCGGCCCATGGACATCGTGATGCTGGCGGCGCTGACGCTGTCGGCGATCGTGGTCAGCAACGAAACCGGCACCGGCATGGGCGCCATCCTGATGATGATCATCGCCGGCGTCATCCCCTGGATGGTGCCGCTGCGGGTGGGCGTTATCTGGCTGGTGCTCCAGCACGCCGCCCTGATCCCGGTTTTCGCCCAGGCCGAAGGCTTCACCCCGGGTATCGCGGTGCTGCAGGCCATGCTGTACCTGGGTTATTCCAGCTTCGCGATGGTCATCGGCCTTATCGCCATGCAGCAGGCCCAGGAACGCGAAGAACAGCGCCGCCTGAACGCCGAACTGCGCGCCACCCGCGCCCTGCTGGCCGAAAGCTCGCGCATGAGCGAGCGCGTGCGCATCTCCCGCGAACTGCACGACCTGCTGGGCCACCACCTGACCGCCCTGAGCCTGAACCTGGAAGTCGCCGGCCACCTGACCGAGGGCAAGGCCCAGGAACACGTGCGCCAGAGCCATACCCTGGCCAAGCTGCTGCTTACCGACGTGCGCGAGGCGGTGAACGAGATGCGCCACGACGGCGCCGTCGACCTCAGCGGCGCCGTGCGCACCCTGGCCGAGGGCGTGCCGGCCCTGGACATCCGGCTGGACATGCCCGACCCGCTGCTGGTCGAGGACCCTGAATGTGCGCACGTGATGCTGCGCTGCGCCCAGGAAATCATCACCAATGCCGTGCGCCATGCCGGCGCGTCCACGCTCTGGCTCAGCCTCAGCCGCGATGCCGGCGGCCTGCGCATCCAGGCCCGGGACGACGGCGCCGGCACCGAGAACCTGGCGCCGGGCAACGGCCTTCGCGGCATGCGCGAACGCCTGGCCAGCTGTGGCGGCCAGGTGGATATCATCACCGGGCGAGGCAAGGGCTTCGCGCTCGACATCCGACTTCCACTGGAGAAATCCGCATGATCCGCGTGTGCCTAGTCGACGACCAGACCCTGGTTCGCCAGGGCGTGAAGTCCCTGCTGGAGCTGGCCGACAACATCGAGGTCGTGGCCGAGGCCGGCGACGGCCGCCAGGCGGTCGAGCTGATCCCGCAGATCAAGCCCGACGTGGTGCTGATGGACATGCGCATGCCGGTGATGTCCGGCCTGGAGGCCCTGCAGGCGCTGGGCGCCAAGGGCGAACTGCCGCCGACCATCATCCTGACCACCTTCGACGACGACCAGCTGGTGCTGGCCGGCATCCGCGCCGGCGCCCGCGGCTACCTGCTCAAGGACGTGTCGCTCGACCAGCTGGTGTCGGCCATCCAGACGGTGGCGGATGGCGGCTCTCTGGTGCAGCCGGCGGTCACCCAGCGCCTGCTGTCGGGCCTGGAGGGCCTGCAGAACGAATTCGTCAGCCTCGACCAGCCCGACCCGCTGACCGACCGCGAGACCGAAATCCTGCGCCTGATGGCCGGCGGCTTCTCCAACAAGGAAATCGCCAACTCCCTGGGCGTGGCCGAAGGCACCGTGAAAAACCACGTCTCGAACATCCTGTCCAAGCTGGGCGTTCGCGACCGCACCCGTGCGGTGCTCAAGGCCTTCGAACTCAAGCTGGTATAAGGCCGTGCGGGCCGCCACGGCGGCCTTGTCGTGCCCGTAACAAAAACCCCCTGCCGGGGGCCGTCCTGACCTGATATCCTCTCCCGTTCCTGCGGCCGGGCACGTCTTCCGGCTGGGGGCCGTTCCTGGAGAATTCCCGAATGACCCGAGTTATCGAGTGGCTTATTTCCCTGCTGATCGTCGTCGCGCTGTTCGTCGTGATCGCATTGTTCCTGCCGGCTTCGCGCACGGTGTCCCACTCCGTGGAGACCAACCGTCCGATGTCGACCGTGAACGACATCCTGTCCAGCTACACCCGGTTTGGTGACTGGAACGCCCTGGTCAACCACGATCCGCGCATGAAGCTGACCGTTTCCGGCCCCGAATCGGGTGTCGGTGCCAAGCTGGCTTTCTATTCCGACGACGCCACGGTCGGCGAGGGCAGCTGGGAGCTGGTCGAGTTCGAGCCGGGCCGCAAGATCGTCTACGCCCTCGACACCCCGGGTCGCGGTTCCAACAAGACCATGACCTTCGACTTCGAGCGCACCGGCCAGCGCAAGCAGAACGTCAAGATCACCCAGACCTTCAACGTCGAGTATGGCTACGACCTGCTGGGTCGCTACGCCGGCCTGTACATCACCGACAACGTCGGCGAAGACATGAAGCTCGGCCTGGGCAAGTTCAGCAACCTGATCGCCACGATCCCGCGCTTTGACTACAGCCAGCACGACGCCGAGTTCGCCTTCGTCGACCTGCCGGCGCAGAACGTGCTGTCGGCCACCGCCACGGCCAAGCGCGCCAACGACGACATCGCCGTCGCCATGACCAACCAGCTCAAGTGGATCGAGCAGGTCATGGAAGAAAACGACCTCGAGTCCGCCGGCCCGCTGCGCATCGTCACCAACGAGTTCGGCGCCGACGCCTATGGCTTCGACGTGGTGATGCCGGTCCGTCCGGAAGGCACCGGCCCGGCCGGTGAAGAAGAAGCAACCGAAGAAGGCGACGACGTCGCCGCCACCGACGGCGAAGAAGCCGCCGAGGGCGGCGAGGAAGCCGCCGCCGAGGGTGCCAACGCCGAAGAGCGCATCGCCGAGATCGCCCAGGAGCGTGTTTCCCTGGACGCCCCGCTGGACGCGAGCGTCATGCCCGAAGTGCTGGACATCGAGATCAAGCCCGGCCGCAACAACACCGCCAACCCGGTCGTGTATCTGCAGGTCCCGGCCCATCGCGCGGTCACCACTACCTACGTGGGTCCGGCGCCGGCGCTGCCGCGCGTGCGCGACCTGATCCGTGCCTGGGCGATGGTGCGCGGCGCCGAAACCGCCGAGCGTCCCTACGAGGACTACCTCATCGAGATCGAGGACATGCTCTCCGACAACGCCGAGTTCCAGGCTTACTGGCCGGTGAAGGTCGGTGATGAAATGCCGGGTGCCGCGGTGCAGCTGGTGCCCGAGCCGGTCGCGGAAGGCGCAGCCAGCCCGCCGCCCGGCCAGGAAGGTGAAGCCGGGGCTGAAGACGCCCCGGCCGAAGCGGAAGAAACCGAGTCCGCCGAGTAAAGAAACACGCAGGGCGGGCCACAGTGCCCGCCCTGTTGTTTATGGAGACAGCGAGAACCCAGACCCGATGATCGAAGCCAATGCCCTGCACAAACGCTACGGCCGCCTGTTGGCCGTGGACGGCATCAGTTTCAAGGTCGAACCCGGCGAAGTGCTGGGATTCCTGGGCCCCAACGGGGCCGGCAAGTCCACCACGATGAAGATGATCGCGGGTTTCCTGGCGCCCAGCGCCGGCACCGCCCGCGTCTGTGGCCACGACGTGCAGACGGCGCCGATGGCCGCGCGCCGGGCCCTGGGTTACCTGCCGGAAGGCGCGCCGGGTTACGGCGAAATGAGCCCGCTGGGTTTCCTGGGTTTCATCGCGGACGTGCGCGGCCTGCGCGGCGATGCCCGCCGCGGGCGCCTGGACGCCGTGATCGGCCGCCTTTCGCTGCAGGGCGTGCTGCACCAGCCCATCGATACCCTGTCCAAGGGCTTCAAGCGCCGCGTCGGCTTGGCC
Organism: uncultured Arenimonas sp.; assembly: GCF_963976025.1. NCBI lineage: Bacteria > Pseudomonadati > Pseudomonadota > Gammaproteobacteria > Lysobacterales > Lysobacteraceae > Arenimonas > uncultured Arenimonas sp. The sequence continues at coordinate 1,184 of NZ_CAXBJS010000178.1, read as the reverse complement.
GCCGCGATCCTGCACGACCCGCCGGCCCTGGTGCTGGACGAACCCACCGACGGCCTGGATCCCAACCAGAAGCACGAGGTGCGCAGCCTCATCCGCGAGCTCGCCCGCGACCGCACGGTGCTGCTGTCCACGCACATCCTCGAGGAAGTCGAGGCGGTGTGCAGCCGCGCCATGATCGTCGCCCGCGGCAAGGTGCTGGCCGACGCCACGCCGGCCGAGCTGCTGGCGCGCTCGCGCTACCAGGGCGCGGTGTCGCTGCTGGCCGCCGACAGCATCGCCGCGCGCGCGGCGCTCGATGGCATGCCGGGCGTCAGCGGTTTCCACCAGGAAAGCAGCGACGGCCGGCTTTATGTCTTCCCGCAGGGCCGGCCGGTTTCCACCGAAGCGGTGGCCGAACGCCTGCGCCAGCGAGGCGTCGAACACAGCGGCCTGCAGCCCGAACGTGGCCGCCTGGACGAAGTCTTCCGCCGCATCACCACCCCGGAGGAGCAGGCATGAACGGCGTCTGGCCGGTGCTGCGCCGCGAGTTCGGCGCCTATTTCGCCACGCCGCTGGCGGCGGTGTTCCTGGTCATCTTCCTGGTGCTGTCGGGTGCCTTCAGTTTTTACCTGGGCAACTTCTACGAAACCGGGCAGGCCGACCTGCAGGCCTTCTTCAGCTTCCACCCCTGGCTCTACCTGCTGCTGGCGCCGGCGGTGGCGATGCGGCTGTGGGCCGAAGAACGCAAGGCCGGCACGCTCGAGCTGCTGCTTACCCTGCCGCTGACGGCCTGGCAGGCGGTGCTGGGCAAGTTCCTGGCGGCCTGGGCCTTCCTGGGCCTGGCGCTGGCGCTCACTTTCCCGATGTGGATCACCGTGGCCTGGCTGGGTGAACCCGACCACGGCGTCATCGTCGCCAGCTACCTGGGCAGTTGGCTGATGGCCGGCGCCTTCCTGGCCGTGGGTGGGGCGCTTTCGGCGGCCACGCGCAGCCAGGTGGTGGCCTTCATCCTTACCGTGGTGGTGTGCCTGCTGTTCCTGCTGGCGGGTTTCCCGATGGCGCTGGACATGGTGCGCGCCTGGGCGCCGCAGCCGCTGGTGGACGCCTTCGCCGGCCTCAGTTTCCTCACCCATTTCCAGGCCATCACCCGCGGCGTGCTCGACCTGCGCGACGTGGTGTTCTTCGTGCTGTGCATCGCCGCCTGG
>NZ_CAXBJS010000177.1:0-5300 GCF_963976025.1 uncultured Arenimonas sp. | reverse complement strand
GCCGAAGAAGGTCATCCACATGAAGGTGAAGCCCAGCGGCACCAGCAGCACGCCGACCACGAATTCCCGGATCGTGCGCCCGCGCGAGACGCGCGCGATGAACATGCCCACGAAGGGTGACCAGGCGATCCACCAGCCCCAGTAGAACAGCGTCCAGCCGCCGATCCAGCCGCTGGGTTCGTAGGCGTAGAGGTTGAAGGTCATCGAGAACAGGCCGGAAATGTACATGCCGGTGTTCTGCACCAGCGTCTGCAGCAGGAACACCGTGGGCCCGGCCACCAGCACGAACACCAGCAGGATCACCGCCAGCGCCATGTTCAGCTCGGACACCCTCCGGATGCCGCCGTCCAGGCCCAGGCCCACCGAGATGGGGGCCAGGCCGGTGATGACGGCGATCAGCAGCATCTGCACGCCGATGCCCACGGGCACGCCGAACAGGTGGTTGAGCCCGGCATTGACCTGCATGACGCCAAAACCCAGCGACGTCGCCACGCCGAAGATGGTGCCGAACACGGCGAAGGTGTCGACCGTATGCCCGGCGATGCCATGGATGCGGTCGCCGATGAGCGGATAGAGCGCCGAGCGGATCGTCAGCGGCAGGCCATGCCGGAAGGCGAAGTAGGCCAGCGACAGCCCCACCACCGCGTAGATGGCCCACGCGTGCACGCCCCAGTGGAACAGGGTGATGCGCATCGCCTGGCGCGCGGCTTCGGCCGTGGACGGGTCGCCCACCGGCGGGCTGCTGAAGTGCATCACCGGCTCGGCGACGCCGAAGAACATCAGGCCGATGCCCATGCCGGCCGAAAACAGCATCGCGAACCAGGACCGGTAGCTGTAGTCGGGCCGGCTATGGTCGGGCCCGAGCCGGATGCGGCCATAACCGGACATCGCCACGCCCACCACGAAGACCAGGAAACCCGCCACCGCCAGCACGTAGAACCAGCCTGCCTGGGTGAGGACCCAGGCCTGGATGGCCGCGAACTGTTTTTCCGCCGCCTCGGGCCACAGCGCCGCCAGGGCCACGAACAGCACGATGATGGCACCGGAGGTGATGAACACCGGCGGGTTCATCACGATGCGCCGGCGCGGCGCGGGTTTCGTGGTGTCCTTGTGCATGCGTGCGTCTCCTGGGTGGGTGGCGCGGCGGCTCAGAAATAAAAGCCGATATTGATGTTCAGGCGGGTGCGCCAGGCGTCGTCGCCGGGATCGAGCCCGATGCCGGGGCCCCCGATGAACCACATGTTGCGGCCACTGATCAGGTCCACGTAGGTGAAGGACTTGCCCTTGGCGAAACTGCAGCCGGCGACGTTCTGCCAAGAGTCGCCGCTGCCGGCGCCCACCCCCTGGGTGCTGCTGAGGTTGTTGTAGCAGGTGATGCCGTCGAACCAGCCGCTGCGCGGCAGCGCCCAGGCGACGTTGGCGCTGAGCACGTGGGCCTCGGCGGCGATTTCGAAGGGGAAAAGGAAGGCCGAAAGTGCGACCCGGTCACCGGGCACGTCGTAGCGGTACCAGGCCCACTGGCCCTGCCAGGTCCAGGCGCCGCGCTGGTGCTGCAGGTGCAGGGCGGCGCCGTGGTGGCCGTGGCGGCGACCGCTGGCCTGGTCCTGCACCCGCCCGGTGAAGGCCGAGGCACCCCATTCGGTGTTCGTTTCCCCGCCTTCGATCTTCCTGGCCCAGCGCAGGTTGAGCCGCTCGCGCTCCCGATAGCGCAGGTTGCCGTCGTCGGCCAGGTCGAAGGAATAGCGGTCGAAGCGCGCCCCGTCGCCATATTCGTCGCCGAAGAAAAAACCGGCGTGCAAGCTGTGTTCGCCGGCGCCGTGGCGATAGACCAGGCCGGTGTCGTAGTCGTCTTCCAGGCCCAGGTAATAACCCGAACCGAACCAGAAACTGTGCGAGGCGTAGGGCAGCAGGCCGAAGGGTACCTGCTGGATGCCCAGCTTCAGTTCGCGGTCGCCGTCCAGGCGCCAGCCGGCCCAGGCGTGGTGAACCGCGTCGAAGCCGTCGTACCAGCGGTACTGCAGGGAAAAGTACAGGGGGCCTCGCGCGCCCTTGGCGTCCACGCGCAGCAGTTCCAGGTCGATGTCGCCATTGCCGGCCGGGTCGCCGTAGTCGCGCCAGCCGACGTTGAAGCGCACGGCGCCACCGAGGTCGAAGCCGGGGTCTTCACGCGCCTCGTCGGCCCACGCGGAGCCACACCCAAAGCCCGAGACAAGGCCAAGGGCTACCAGGCAGCCTTTGATGAAGGGCCGGGTCGCCATCTCCCGACCTTACGAGCCACGTCGGGCTTAGTCCACCCGGAGCCGTCCGGGCAATAAAAAACCCCGCCGAAGCGGGGTTTTTTGATGTTGGTGCCCAGGAGAGGACTCGAACCTCCACGGTTTTACCCGCTAGTACCTGAAACTAGTGCGTCTACCAATTCCGCCACCTGGGCCAGTCTTGCCGCAGGGCGACAAGAGCCGCGTAATTTAAGGCCAGGTGCGGGCTTTGTCAACGGTTCCGGGCCGGGCCGGAACCCCTGTGACGCCGGCAGTCAGGGGCCCCGGTGTACCATGGCCGAATGACAAAAGCCCCAAAGAGCAAGAAAAAGACACCGGGCGCGACGCTCCCGCCCTGGATGCCCGACTCGATGCGCGAACAGGCGCCTGCCAAAGGCAAGCCCGAAGCCGCCAAACGTGCCCGCAAACCCCGCGCAGAAACCGCTGCGGCGGCCCCGAAGCCGCCCCGCGGCGGCAAGCCCGGTGCCGCCAAGCCAGGCCGGTCCGGTCCGCCCTCCGCGGCTGCCGGCAAGCCCCGCCGGGGCAATGACCGCCGCCCGGGCCCGTCCGCCGGCGGCAACCCGCCGGGCGTGAAAGACCCGATGGCCGCGCGCGAAGCCGCGCGCTACGAAAACCCGATCGCCAGCCGCGAAGCCATCGCCAACCTGCTGCAGGACAGCCCCGGCCCGCTCACCGCCGAAGAAGTCGGCGAGGCCCTGGACCTGCTGGCGGAAGACCGCTTCGACGCCCTTTCGCGCCGCCTCGGCGCGATGGTGCGCGACGGCCAGCTGCTGCGCAATCGCCGCGGTGGTTACGCCGTGGCCCAGAAGCTCGACCTGGTGGCCGGTACGGTCATCGCCAATCCCGACGGCTTTGGTTTCCTCAAGTGCGACGACGGCGGCGAAGACCTGTTCCTGCCGCCGGGCGAACTGCGCAAGGCCCTGCATGGCGACCGCGTGCTGGCCAGCATCAGCGGCGTTGACCGTCGCGGCCGCCGCGAAGGCGCCATCGTCGAGGTGCTCGAGCACCGCCTGACCCGGCTGACCGGCCGCTACAGCGAACGCGCGCGCATCGGCATGGTCGTGCCCGACGACCGCCGCGTGCTGACCGAAGTGCTGATCCCGCCGGAAGACAACAACGGCGCCCGCGAAGGCCAGCTGGTGGTGGTCGAAATCACCCAGCCGCCGGAAAAGGGCCGGCCGCCGATGGGCCGCATCCTGCTGGTGCTGGGCGACCGCCTGACCCCGTCGCTGGTGGTCCAGGCGGCCATCCACGGCCACGACCTGCCGCACGAGTTCCCGCGCGAAGCCCTGGCCGAGGCCGCCGAGGTGCCACTGGAAGTGCCGGTCGCCGAAGCGCGCCGCCGCGTTGACCTGCGCAAGCTGCCGCTGGTCACCATCGACGGCGAGGACGCCAAGGACTTCGACGACGCCGTCTGGTGCGAACCCAACGCCGAAGGTTTTCGCCTGATCGTCGCCATCGCCGACGTTTCCCACTACGTTCGCCCGGGCACCGCGCTCGACGAAGAAGCCGTGAAGCGCGCCACGTCGGTTTATTTCCCCGGCTTCGTGGTGCCGATGCTGCCCGAGACCCTCTCCAACGGCATCTGCTCGCTGATGCCCAAGGTCGAACGCCTGTGTTTCGCCTGCGACATGCAGGTGGACTTCGACGGCAATGTCACCCGTTCGAAATTCTACGAAGCGGTGATGAATTCGCACGCGCGCCTGACCTACACCCAGGTCTGGAAGGCCGTGGGCGAGGGCGACACCGACGCGGGCAGGGAAGCCATTGCCCAGGTCGGTTCGCTGATGCCCCAGCTCCAGCGCCTGCACCAGCTGTACAAGGTGCTGGCCAAGGCGCGATCGCGCCGCGGCGCCATCGAGTTCGAATCCTCGGAAGTGCGCTTCGTGCTCGACAACGACGGCGAAGTCATCCAGGCCGGCATGCTCGAGCGCAACGACGCGCACAAGCTGATCGAGGAATGCATGATCGCCGCGAACGTCGAGGCCGGCCGTTTCGTCACCGCCAAGCAGGTGCCGGCGCCGTTCCGCGTGCACCCGCGACCGCCCGAGGCCAAGTACGCCGACCTGCTGGAGTACCTGTCCGAGTTCGGCCTGAGCCTGCCGCCCTGGAGCAAGGTGCAGCCGCGCGACTTCACCCAGCTGCTGCGCAAGATCCGCGTGCGCCCCGACGCGGCCCTGCTTGAAACCGTGCTGCTGCGCTCGCAGTCCATGGCCGTGTACCAGACCGAAAACCTGGGCCATTTCGGCCTGGCGCTGGACGCGTATTCGCACTTCACCTCGCCGATCCGGCGTTACCCGGACCTGCTGCTGCACCGTGCCATCAAACACCTGCTCGAAGCCGGCGGTCCCGACGGCTTCCGCTACTCGGCCAAGGAAATGGCGTCGCTGTCGGTGCACTGCTCAGAACGCGAACGCCGCGCCGACGAAGTCGAGCGCGAGGTGGACGAACGCTACCGCAGCGCCTGGATGGAAAAACACGTCGGCGACGAGTTCGACGGCGTGGTCAGCGGCGTCACCAACTTCGGCCTGTTCGTCGAACTGGCCGGCTCCAAGGTCAACGGCCTGGTGCACGTGACCCAGCTGCCGCACGATTATTTCCACTTCGACCCGCTGCGGCGCAGCCTGTCCGGTGAACGCACCGGCCTGCGCTTCCGCCTGGGCGACCCGGTGCGGGTGCTGGTGCTCAAGGCCAGCGTCGAGGACAAGCGCATTGATTTCAGGCTGGTGGTGCCGGAAGGCGCACCGAAGAAAAAGAAGAAGGCCGGCTCGCACTGAGCCCGGTGAGGAAAGCACGAACATGAGCACCAGGAAGGACAACTGGGTTGCCGGCATCAATGCCGTGGCCTCGGCGCTGGAACACGATCTCGAGCACGTGCGCGAGGTCCTGCTCGAAGCCGGCAGCAAGAACCCGCGCATCACCGAGATCGAGGAAACCGCCCGCCGCCGCGACGTCTCCGTGCGCCGGGTGCCGCTGCAGTCGCTCGAAGGCATCGCCGGCGGCCTGCGCCACCAGGGCGCGGTG
>NZ_CAXBJS010000176.1:0-5301 GCF_963976025.1 uncultured Arenimonas sp. | reverse complement strand
GAAAAGCTCCGCAACATCGCCATCGTCGCCCACGTCGACCATGGCAAGACCACCCTGGTCGACCAGCTGCTCAAGCAGTCCAACACCCTGGGTGAACGCCAGCAGCTCGCCGAGCGCGCGATGGACAGCAACGACATCGAAAAGGAGCGTGGCATCACGATCCTTTCAAAGAACACGGCAATCCGCTGGACCGCGCCGGACGGCCAGGAATACCGCATCAACATCGTCGACACCCCGGGCCACGCCGACTTCGGCGGCGAGGTCGAGCGCGTGCTGTCGATGGTCGATTCCGTGCTGATCCTGGTCGACGCCATGGACGGCCCGATGCCGCAGACCCGCTTCGTCACCCAGAAGGCCTTCGCGATGGGCTTCAAGCCGATCGTGGTCATCAACAAGGTCGACCGCCCGGGCGCGCGCCCGGACTGGGTGCTCAACCAGACCTTCGACCTGTTCGACCGCCTGGGCGCCACCGACGAACAGCTCGACTTCACCACCGTCTACGCCTCGGGCCTCAACGGCTACGCCGGCATGGACGAGTCCGTGCGTTCGGGCGACATGACCCCGCTGTTCCAGACCATCGTCGACAAGGTGGCGCCGCCGCCGGTGGACATGGACGGCCCGTTCCAGATGCGCATCACCTCGCTGGACTACAACAACTACGTCGGCATCATCGGCGTGGGCCGCGTGCAGCGCGGCACCATCCGCACCAACCAGCAGGTCACCGTGGTCGCGCGCGACGGCAAGGTCCGCAACGCCAAGGTGCTGCAGGTGCTGGGCTTCATGGGCCTGGAGCGCCACGAAGTGAAGGAAGCGCGCGCCGGCGACATCATCGCGATCTCCGGCATCGAAGGCCTGGGCATCTCCGACACCGTCTGCGACGTCGGCGCCGCCGAGCAGCTGCCGGTGCTCACCGTCGACGAACCCACGATCTCCATGACCTTCCAGGTCAACGATTCGCCCTTCGCCGGCAACAAGGACCGCAGCGGCGGCAAGTTCCTCACTTCGCGCCAGCTGCGCGACCGCCTGATGCGCGAGACCCAACACAATGTCGCGCTGAAGGTCGAGGACACCGCCGACGCCGACAAGTTCAAGGTCAGCGGCCGCGGCGAACTGCACCTGTCGATCCTCATCGAAACCATGCGCCGCGAAGGCTACGAGCTGGCCGTGTCGCGTCCCGAGGTGATCATCAAGGACATCGACGGCGTGAAGTCCGAGCCCTTCGAGTCGCTGGTCGTGGACCTCGAGGAGCAGTACCAGGGCGGCGTGATGCAGCGCCTGGGCGAGCGCAAGGCGATCCTCCAGAACATGGAGCCGGACGGCAAGGGCCGCGTGCGCATCGACTTCCTTATCCCGGCCCGTGGCCTGATCGGCTTCCAGACCGAGTTCCGCACCATCACCGCCGGCACCGGCCTGCTCTTCCACGTCTTCGACCACTACGCGCCGAAGCAGGAAGGCGAGATCGGCCAGCGCCAGAACGGCGTGCTGATTTCCAACGGCACCGGTCCGTCGCCGGCCTATGCGCAGATCGCCATGCAGGAGCGCGGCCGCCTGATGGTCGAGCCGGGCGAGGAAATCTACGAAGGCCAGATCGTCGGCATCCACTCCAAGGACAACGACCTGACGGTCAATGCCCTGCGCGGCAAGCAGCTCACCAACTTCCGCGCCTCGGGCACCGACAAGGACGAAGGCCTGATCCCGCCGGTCAAGTTCTCGCTCGAGCAGGCCCTGGAGTTCATCGACGACGACGAACTGGTCGAGATCACCCCGGTCGCGATCCGCCTGCGCAAGAAGCACCGCACCGAAAACGACCGCAAGAAGGCTTCGCGCGGCTGATTTCCGGCTGGTTTTCCGGATCCGAAAACGCCCCGCGATCGCGGGGCGTTTTTTTTGCGCCACGCGCCGGCATCCAGGCATTGCAGGCAAGCCCCGCTCACGCTCGAATCACGCCGGCCCGGACATAGTGCGCCGCATCATCAACCAGGCTCGCGGAGCGCGGCACCCCTATGTCCACCCGTCACAAGCTCTTCACTTCCCGCAAGATGATCGCGCTCGCCGCGGCGCTCGCGCTCGGCGCGCCCATGGCTGCGTCGGCGCAGGATCCCGGCTTCAGTTACCTCGAAGGCGGCTTCATCACCAGCTTCGTCAACGACGTGGAGAACTCCGGGACGATCACGGGCATCGGCCCCACGGCCGAACTCGAAACCGATGCCGGCGGCGGTGGCTTTATCGGCGGCGCGTGGGAGTTCGGCGAGAACATGCACGTGTTCGGCGAGTTCTCGTCGGCCAGCCAGGAGCTCGAGGTCAGGGACGGCACCGACACTTTCGACGGTGAATTCGATGTGGTGCGCTGGCGCATCGGCGTCGGCTATGCCCACCCGGTTTCGTCCACGGTCGATCTCTACGGCCGCCTCAGCTTCGACAACGCCGAGTTCAAGGACGTCAGCGTCGCCGGCCTCAATCTGGACGCCGGCGTGGACGACAGCGGCGCCGGCGGCGAGATCGGCATGACCTGGGCGGCGACGCCCTCGGTCCAGCTGCAGGGCCACCTGCGCTATACCTCGGTCGGCGAGATCGCTCCCAACGGCTCCGACACCTTCGACGCCGACATCCTGGCCGGCGTGAACGGCCGCTGGTATTTCCGGCCTGACTTCGCCCTGGTCGCCGGCTACGAGTTCGGCAAGATCACCACGGTGAACGTGGGCGTGCGCTACTCGTTCTGAAGTTTCGCTTTTGGCTAGACTCCGGGGAACCGTCCCCGGAGCCTGCCATGCGCCCTGCCCTCGCCCTGCCCGTCCTGCTGCTGCTCGCGGCCTGCGAACGCTCCGGCGAAGACGCCCCGCCCGACGCGGGCGAAGCGACCGGTAACGCCGCCATCCACGTCATCGAGCTCGACGTGGCCGAAGCCGGCCGGCGCATGGCCAGGGGCGAGTTCGATTCACGCCAGCTGACCCAGGCCTACCTGGACCGCATCGCCGCCATCGACGACGGTGGCCCGATGCTCAACGCCGTCATCGAACTGGCGCCCGATGCGCTGGCCCAGGCCGACGTTCTCGATGCCGAGCGTGCCGCCGGCGAGGTGCGCGGGCCGCTGCACGGCATCCCGGTGCTGATCAAGGACAACATCGACGTGGCCGGCCTGGTGAACTCGGCCGGCTCGCTGGCCCTGGCCGACCATCGCCCCGCGGACGACGCCTACCTGGTGGCGCGCCAGCGCGCCGCCGGCGCGGTGGTGCTGGGCAAGACCAACCTCAGCGAATGGGCGAACTTCCGCTCGTCCCGGTCGACCTCGGGCTGGTCCAGCCGCGGCGGCCAGACCCGCAATCCCTACGTGCTCGACCGCAACCCCTGCGGCTCCAGCGCCGGCACCGGCGCGGCCATCGCCGCCAGCCTGGCGACCGTGGGCGTGGGCACCGAAACCGACGGCAGCATCCTGTGCCCGTCGGCGGTGAACGGGCTGGTCGGGCTCAAGCCCACCGTCGGCCTGGTCAGCCGCGACGGCATCATCCCGATCTCGATTTCCCAGGACACCGCCGGGCCGATGGCGCGCACCGTGGCCGACGCGGCGGCGCTGCTGACGGTGCTGGCCGCGGCCGACCCCGCCGACCCGGCCGGTGCCGGCGCCGAAGGCAAGACGGCTGATTACCTGGCCGGCCTGGACCCGCAGGCCCTGGCCGGCAAGCGCATCGGCGTGCTGCGCCAGGCCATGGGCTACCACCCGGCCGTGGACGCGGCCACGGAGCGCGCCATCGAGGCCCTGCGCGCCGCCGGCGCCGAGGTCGTGGATCCGGTGGAAATCGCCACCTGGCGGCAATGGGGAAGCGCCGAATTCGAAGTGCTGCTCTACGAATTCAAGGACGGCCTGGACAGCTACCTGGCCGACAGCGGCGCGCCGGTGGTTTCGCTCGAAGCCCTGGTGGCCTGGAACCGCGACAACGCCGACCGGGCCATGCCCTTCTTCGGGCAGGAACTGTTCGAACAGGCGCTGGCCAAAGGACCGCTGACGGAGCCCGCCTATCTTGAGGCGCACGCCAAGGCCCGCCGGCTGGCGGGCGAAGAAGGGTTGCTGGCGCTGCTGCGCGAAAAGCAGCTCGACGCGGTGGTGGCCCCGACCACCGGCCCGGCCTGGCCGACCGACCCGGTGCTGGGCGACCACTTCACCGGCGCCGGCTACGGCGTCGCCGCGGTCGCCGGCACGCCCAGCGTCACCGTGCCCATGGGCGAGGTGCAGGGCCTGCCGCTGGGCCTGAGCTTCATGGGGCCAGCCTGGTCGGAAGCCGACTTGCTGGCCATGGCCTACGCCTTTGAACAGGCCACCCAAGCCCGCCGCCCGCCGGCATTCACGCCAACGCTGGCGCCCTGACCGCGGCGCCGGGGCTCAGGCGCTGACCGGCGCCGCCAGGCTGGCCTGCTTGCGCACGATCAGCATGGCGATCTCCAGCGACTGTTCGTAGTTCAGGCGCGGATCAACCGTCGAACGGTAGGCGCGAGCCAGGTCGGTGTCGGTCAGCTCGCGGGCGCCGCCGGTGCATTCGGTGACGTTCTCGCCGGTCAACTCCAGGTGCACGCCGCCCAGGCGGGTGCCGGCGGCCGCGTGCAGGTCGAAGGCCGACTCGAGCTCGCCGCGGATGTTGTCGAAGCGGCGGGTCTTGTAGCCGTTGCTGGTGCTTTCGGTGTTGCCGTGCATCGGGTCGCAGATCCACAGCACGCGGTGGCCTTCGCGACGCACGGCGTCGAGCAGCGGCGGCAGCTTCTGTGCGACCTGGGCCGCGCCCATGCGGTGGATCAGCGCCAGGCGGCCGGGTTCGTTCGACGGGTTGAGCACATCCACCAGCCGGAGCAACTGCTCGGGCGTGACCGAAGGACCGATCTTCACCGCCACCGGGTTGCGCAGGCCGCGGAAATATTCGACGTGGGCGCCGTCGATCGCCGCCGTGCGCATGCCGATCCAGGGGAAATGCGTGGACAGGTTGAACCAGCCCCACTGGCGCGGCACCTGCCGGGTCAGCGCCTCTTCGTAGGGCAGCAGCAGGGCTTCGTGCGAGGTGTAGAAATCGGCGCGGTTGAGGTTGTGCAGAGTGTCGCCGGAAATGGTTTCCATGAAGCGCACCGCGTCGCCGACGGCGGCGACCATGCGCCGGTATTCGTCCGACAGCGGCGAATGGCCGACCCAGCCCAGGTCCCAGTATTCGGGGTGGTGCAGGTCGGCGAAGCCGCCGTCGATGAGCGCACGCACGAAATTCATCGTCATCGCCGAACGGGCGTGGCCCTTCACCATGCGCCGCGGATCGGGCAGGCGCGCCT
>NZ_CAXBJS010000175.1:0-5321 GCF_963976025.1 uncultured Arenimonas sp. | reverse complement strand
GCCGGCGTCGTGCTGCCCATGGACAACGGCCGCCGCGTCGGCGCCAGCCTGCAGCTTGAAGCCAATCCCACGCTGGGCCTGCTGTGCGACAACAGCGCCGTTGCCCGCAGCGTCGGCCAGCTGGCGCAGCACTGCCTGGCCGCCAACCTGGCAAATTCCGGCACCGCCATCCCGCTGGCGCTTTCGCGCCCGGGCGTGCGCGCCAACGCCACGCTGGAAGGCAACCGCAGCCGCCTCACCGCCAGCATCGGCCTGAACCAGTTCGACACCCAGGCGCCGCTGCTGCTGCCGGGTGCGCGTTTCGGCGGCGCCCAGAGCGACCTTATCCTCAGCCTCGCCGGCGCCAACATCGAAGAAACCGACATCGGCCTGCTGGGCGAAATGCAGGTCGGCCAGACCGGCTGGATCAGCGTCGGAGGCACCCTGGCCCGCGCCCGCATCGTTGGCGCCAACCAGCTGCCCGGCGGCGTGCGCCCCGAGTGGAACACCGGCACGCTGCGCCTTGAAGCCGGCTTCGGCGACTTCGGCGGCGAAATCGTCGGCCGCATCATCGAACTGCCCGGCAGCCCGGCCACCTACAGCGACGTCGGCATCGGCGTCACCTGGCGCGCCCCGTGGCAGGCCCGCCTGAGCGTCGGCGCCGCCAGCCTCGCCAGCCGCGGCCAGAACCCCTTCAGCACCTCCACGGACGACGACGAAGAGTCGACCCGCGTCCCGTACATCCGCTACGAACAGGATCTCTGATCCCGTTCGATCTGTGATGCAGTTCCTCGGCCCTCACGCGCCTTCCACGTAACATCCCGGTCAGCCCGCGCACCCTGCGTTCGCGGCCCGTCGCCTTACCCCCGGACCGCGATGAACCTGGCCCTGAGCCCCGCCCAAGACTGCCTGGCCCGCCACCGCGTGCGCGTGTTTGGTGACGGCCGTCGCACGCTCGTTTTCGGACCCGGCTTCGGCTGCCAGCAAACGGTGTGGGAACCGGTGGCCATGGAACTGGCCCGCGAGCATCGCGTGGTGCTGTTCGACTTCCATCTCGACCACGCCTTTGCCGACAACCCGCAGGCCCCGCCCTACGACAGCCTGTGGGCGCACGGCACCGACGTGGTGGAAATGCTTTCCGCCCTGGACCTGCACGACGCCATCTTCGTGGGCCATTCGGTGGCCGGCATGATCGGCCTGCTGGCCGCCATCCAGGCGCCAAAACGCTTCGAACGCCTGGTGATGCTTGGCCCTTCGGCGCGTCACCTCAATGACCCGCCGCACTACACCGGCGGCTTCGAGCGCGCCCAGGTGGACGGGCTGCTGGACCTGATGGACCGCAACTTCCTGGACTGGTCGAACACCGTGGCGCCGCTGGCCTTCGGCGAGTTCAACGACCCCGCCTACGCCGCCGACTTCCAGGCCCGCCTGTGCCGCCAGGACCCGCGCGCCCTGCGCGAATTCCTGAAGCTGACCCTGCTTTCCGACCACCGCGCCGAGCTGGCGCGCTGCCCGGTGCCGGTGCTGGTGGTGCAGAACCCGCACGACGACTTCGTGCCCCTGGCCGCCACCCGCCACCTGGTGGACCAGCTGCCCGACGCGCGCCTGCGCCTGCTCGACGCCAGCGGCCACTGCCCGCACATCAGCCATCCCTGCCAAGTAATCCGCGCCCTGCGCGAAAGCCTGACTGCATGAATCGCGCGCTCGACCGCCCCGCCGAAGACGTACTGGACACCCTGCCCTGCGCCCTGCTGTGCTTCGACGGCTCCGGCCGTGTATGCGGCAGCAATGCCCGCCTGCTGGCCCTGGTGGGCCGCAACCGCCGGCAGGTGATGGGCAGCCGCGTGGACACCCTGCTGACCGCCGGCAGCGCCATGTTCCTGCGCACCTACGTGCTGCCGCTGCTGATGGGCCACGGCCAGGCGGACGAAATCGCCCTGGACCTGCAGCACGTGGACGGCAGCGAACTGCCCGTACTTATTTCCGCCCGCCGCGAAGGCCTGGGCGCCGACGCGGTAGTGCACTGCGCCATCCTGCCGGCACCGCGCCGCACCGACCACGAACGCGACCTGCAGCGCGCCCGCCGCGAAGCCGAACACGCGCGCAGCCACCTTGAACGCGTCAACGCCGACCTGGACCGCTTCGCCGCCAGCGCCGCCCACGACCTGTCCGAACCCACCCGCAAGGTGCGCGCCTTCGGCGACCGCCTGCTGCACAGCCAGCGCAGCCAGCTGCACCCCAGCGACCGCGACTACGTGGCGCGCATGCTGGCCGCGGCCGAACGCATGCAGGGCATGATCGACGGCCTGATGCAGCTGGCCCGCACCGGCAAGGCCCGCGAAGACGGCCCGCGCCGCCCGCTGGCCGAGGTGGTGCGGCAGGTTCTGGCCGACTTCGACCGCCACATCACCGCGGCCGCCGCCGAAGTAGTGGTCGGCGAACTGCCCGACGTGGAAGTGGACGCCACCGCCGTCGGCCAGGTGCTGCAGAACCTGCTGTCGAACGCCATCAAATACCGCCGCGAAGGCGTGGTGCCGCAGCTGCACATCGAAGCCGGCTGGCTGAACCCCGCGGACGCGCCCACCTGGTGGCTGCGCGTACGCGACAACGGCACCGGCTTCGCCCCCGAACACGCCTGCCGCTTGTTTGAACCCTTCCTGCGCCTGCACGACAAGCACAAATACCCCGGCGCCGGTTTGGGCCTGGCGACCAGTCAGCGGCTGGCCCAAGGCCTGGGCGGCTGCCTGCGTGCCGAAGGCCGCCCCAACGAAGGCGCCACCTTCACCCTGACGTTGCCGGCCTGACCGCCCCCTGCTGTCGCACTGACCGCCCCCTGTAGGAGCGCCTTCAGGCGCGAATCTCTTAAGCTCCTGTGGGAGGGACTTACTCCTCGTCGGCCGCCAGCGCCGGCGGTGCCGACGCGTCTTCCATGCCCCGGCCCGGCGGCAGTGCCTGCTGCGCCGACGCACCGTAGGCCTGCTTCAGATCCGCTTCGCGCTTGAGCGTCTCCGCCTGACCCGCGTGCACTTCCTGCACGGAGGCGCCGATGAAGTCGCGAATGTGTTCAAGCGTGTCCAGGATCGGCAACACGCTGGTGATCGTGCGTGGCCCATTGATGAAGAAACTGGTGGACTCGACCGCGAAGTGCGCCACCGAGACTTTGGCGCCATTGATGCTATGGATGGCAGACGTGGTTTCGCTACCGGTGCGCACGACCCCGGTACTTGCAGTGAGCTGGTCGCGGAGGATCTGGTGGTCCACCTGGTAGTGGCCCTGGACTTCGATCTTGAGCACTTCGGATGTGTAGTCGAAGCGCTGCCAGAGCTGGTGCGCCATGGCGAACGCATACTCAGCCGCCGCCAGCACGCTGGCCAAGGCTGTGACCGCCAACACAATTTCGAAGGAAGCGACCAGTGCCGGCAACTCGCCCAGGAACCAGAAGAACATGCCGACGAAGGTGAACATCATCACCACGCCAGCGACGCCCAGCAGAAGGATCGGTCGTTCGCGCGAGCTTTTCAACACTTCCTGGAAGCGCTCGGCCAATGCCACCTTGCCCTGCCCGGCGCTGGCGCGCGGCGCCGACTCCACGAAGCGTAGGCCATAGAACGGCGAACTGCCCTGGCGCTGGGGCAGCAGTGGGTCGACCGGCGGCTTGACCGGCTTCGGAATGAAACCATGCCGACGGCCAATGAAGTTGTACAGGAAGGTGTCGAGGCGCGCGAAGGCGTGACGCATGTCGGCCTTGCCGACCGGCAGGTCCAGGGGCCTTTCATCAGCCTTGGACTTTTCCAGTTCGGCCGTCTGCGCCACCAGTGCCAGGTAGCACAGCCAGCCAACCAGCACCGACGCCACCAGCAGGCCCAGGGTGACCCACACGGTAAGCATCGACGGAACGTAGTACAGCCGGGCGACGATCTGTTCCCCCGGGATGATGCGGGCAAGCAGCGGCGCGATCGCGAGCAACACGAGGAGCGCGATGTCGCCACGGCGCACGCCAGTGGCCAGGTCGGTCAGCACCTCGGGCTGCTGCTTGATCAGGCGCACCACGATGCCCCAGGGCCTGACGACGCGGGTCAGCACCAGCAGCAAGTAGAGCCAGGCCACGATCGGCTGGGCCGGCTTGCCCCAGGTAAGCAGCATTGCAACCACGAAGCTGGCCAGGATCGCGGCGGCGAACAGGCTTCGCTCCCATTGCGCCACACCGATTCGCTGGATGAAGCCGGGGGCGTGCCTGATGCCCGGGACCTTCTTGAGCAGCATGTTCGCCAGCGTGCCCGAGGTCGGGTCGAGCGTCGGGATCCCGTTCTCGATGATGACCTTCAGGTAGTCCGGCGTGGGCTCGTTGGCGCGAGCCTGCAGCGGCTGGATGTTTTCCGGGGAAATGGAGAAGTAGGAGTACCGCCAGGCCCAACCGGCATGCGTCATGGCCACCAGGACCAACAGGAACGCACCGACCAGCCGGACGACGTCCAGGCCGCCCTCGCCCGTGGCCAACACGCCAAGCCACATTCCGGCCACGCCGGTGACGGCAGCCACCGCGTAGTGAAGCACGTTCGCCAGTGCCAGCGGGTTCGGAAATTCTTCGGTGCCGCGCGGCTTGCTTACATCTCGACTCATGACTTTCCCCATGCTCCCCCGTCCAAGATCGGGATTATGGGGGTCTGGCCGCGCCTTCACGGCACTTGCTCCCGGGACGGGGCTGCGAAAATTTCTCAGCGCCCCAGCAGCCGCCTTTCAGTGCGTGCCCGAGACCTGCCCATCGGCCACTTGGGCTGCCAGCACCACCAGATCCGCCGCATCAAGCACGCTCGCATGGCGATACCTAAGGGTTCTGTTCACCCAGAACCAATACGTTGGTACCGAACACGCGCCGTAGCGCGAGGCAAGGACCGGAGAGGACCCCAGGTCCACCTCCTGAACAACAAAGGGTGCCAACAATGTCCGCGCCGCCAAGGCCTCGTGCCTGGCGCGATTGCAGTGGTCGTTGCCGAGCACAGTGCACAAGAAGATCACGTGCGGATTCCTGACCACTTCACTGGGGAAGGCCGCCTGCGAACACAGCGGCAAGCTAGGAACTGCCATCTTTCCCTCCATCGCCTAGCCTCCCAGGGCTGACCTGACTCGGCCCACATGCTCGAGTTGGCCAATGCCTCCGTTGGTTGCCTTGAAGGCAACTGCACGATCGCATGAGGCCTCCACGATTTCGTCCATGGCTGGCGAATTGGCGCGGAATGTATTCCCACCCGCCAAGGGTTCGACAGTAACGTCACCCTGCTGCTGCAGTCGGCGCTGAAGCTCGACCACGAAGGCATTCAGGGGCGTGGCGGGCGCACCCGGCT
>NZ_CAXBJS010000174.1:0-5360 GCF_963976025.1 uncultured Arenimonas sp. | reverse complement strand
TTCGTCGTCGCCGGGCATGTACAGGAACTGGTTCGGGTACCAGCCGTCGTCGTCCTTGCGCGCGACTTCGTAGAAGGTGCGGCCGCGGTCGGTCCAGCTGCGCAGGCTGCCTTCGTGCCGTTCCCAGAAATCTTCCGGCAGCTCCGTGGCACCGGTGAAGAGCAGGTTGAAGTCGTCGATCGCGCGGTCGTTTTCGTAGTCCTCGGCCTTGACGCCGCAGATCGAGGCCTTGATGCGCAGGTTGATGTCCTTGGACACCAGCACCACCGGCACGCCGGGGTGGTCTTCGATCAGCTGCAGGATCGAACCCAGGATCTGGTTGTCGGGCAGCACGGTGCCGAAACGCTTGCCGACCTCGACCGGCTTGAGCTGGAACATCAGGCGGCCGATGGCCTCGGCCGAACGCAGCTGCAGGCCCTGCGGGCGCACCAGCTTCACGCCTTCGTCGATGCTGTCGCTGCCGTGGGCGACGATGATCTCGTTGAGGAAGCGGCTGACCTGACGCGCGTTGCGGCTGGCTTCCGAGTGGCCTTTCATCGGGATGAAGACATCGTGCTCTTCGAACTTGAACAGGGCGGTGGGGTCGTGCATCAGCACGTTGGTGTCCAGGACGTAGATGCGCTTGGATCGGGTCATGGGCTTCTCGGGCTAGGGGCGTGGGCCCCGGAAAGGACAAGGCCGCCGAAGCTCGCGGGGCGAGTCGGCGACGGGAATGTTCAAGAGGAAGGTCACTTTGCCTTGGCGGCCTGCTGGTGCTGCTTGAGTGCTTCGTAAACCGCGTCGGCGTGGCCGGGCACCTTGACCTTGCGCCAGGCCTCGGCGACCCGGCCCTCGGGCGAGACCAGGAACGTACTGCGCTCGATGCCCAGCACCTTGCGGCCGTACATGTTCTTTTCCTTGATGACGTCGAAGGCCTGGCAAAGGGCTTCGTCGGCGTCGGACACCAGGTCGAAGCGGAAGCCTTGTTTCTCGCAGAAATTGGCGTGCGACTTCACCGAGTCGCGCGAGACGCCCAGCACTTCGGCGCCGGCGCGGCGGAACTTCGTGAGCAGGGTGTTGAAGTCCTGGCCCTCGGTGGTGCAACCCGGGGTGGAGTCCTTGGGATAGAAGTACAGCACCAGCCATTTGCCGCGGTAATCGGAGAGCTTGGCGGACTGGCCGCTGCCCAGGGCAAGCGGAAGGTCGGGGATCTTGTCGCCGGCGTCGGTCATCGCTTCCTCAGAATTTCATCGGGTCCATGATGGCGTCGAGGTTGAGGTGGTCGCAGAACTCGAGGAAATCGTCGCGCAGCGCGGCGATGTGCATGTTCGCCGGGATGCCGATGGTGACCTGGGCCGAAAACATGTCGGCGCCGGTCTGCATGGCGCGGTAGCGCGAACTGTGCAGGTTCTCGACGGTGATGCCCTGGCGGTCGAAGAAGTCGGCAAGCTGGAACAGGATGCCGGGTTTGTCGGCCGCCACCACCTCGACGATGTAGGGCAGCAGGTTCGACTGCGGGGCCTTGGGGCCGGTGCGGTACCAGACGAGCTTGTAGCCGTCCTCGCGTTCAAGCCGGCCCAGCATGGCCTCGAGCTTGGCCACCGCGTCCCAGGAACCCACCGCCAGCGCCGTGACCGAGACGTCGCGGCCGACGGTGGTGAGGCGGGCATCGACCAGATTGCAGCCGCTGTCCGAAATGCGGCGGCTGACCGACAACAGCGGCGACTGCGGATGCGTGGTGTACGCGCTTATCAGCAGGTGGTTCTCGTTGGCGGTCGGGCGTGCGGCAGGGTCGGTCAAAGCGAAGGTCCAAGGGGGCGCGGCAGGGGGCGCGCCTGGAGGTCCCGGCCAGCATACTTGCCGCCGCTTTAAGGCCGCAAGTAAGATCGCAGGCAGTCCCTGCAAGGCGTTCATTTTGCAACTTTCCGGCAGCATCACCGCGCTGGCGACGCCGTTCACGGCCGCTGGCGAACCCGATTTCGAAGCCTGGTCACGCCTGATCGACCGCCAGCTTGAGGCCGGCACCGCCGGCATCGTCGTCGCCGGCTCCACCGGCGAGGCCGCCGCGCTGACCGACGCCGAGTACATGGCGCTGCTTCGCGCCGCGGTCGCGCAGGTGGCCGGGCGCATCCCGGTGCTGGCCGGCACCGGCCATTCCAACACCGCCAAGACCATCACCCAGACCCGCCTGGCCCGCGACGGCGGCGCCGACATCGCGCTGGTGGTCACGCCGCCCTACGTGCGGCCCACGCCCGAAGGCCTGGTGGCGCACTACCGGGCCGTCGCCGACCAGGGCGGGCTGCCGGTGGTGCTTTACAACGTGCCCGGCCGCACCGGCTGCGACATGTCGCCGGGCGTGGTCGCGCAGCTGTGCAGCCACGACAACATCATCGGCCTGAAGGAAGCGCGCGGCGACCAGGAG
Organism: uncultured Arenimonas sp.; assembly: GCF_963976025.1. Lineage (NCBI taxonomy): Bacteria > Pseudomonadati > Pseudomonadota > Gammaproteobacteria > Lysobacterales > Lysobacteraceae > Arenimonas > uncultured Arenimonas sp. The sequence goes on along the minus strand of NZ_CAXBJS010000174.1, from coordinate 2,959 downwards.
CGCTGGCAGGCCCTGTACCCGCTGGGCGGCAAGGACTTCGCCCTGCTCAGCGGCGACGACCCGACCTTCGTGCGGGCGATGCTGGGCGGCGCCGACGGCGTCATCTCGGTGGCTTCGAACGTCGTGCCGCGCGCCTTCGCGCGGCTTTGCCGCCTGGCCCGCGCCGGCGAAGCCGAGCAGGCCCGGGCGCTGGATGCGCGCCTGGCCGGCCTGAACGATTTCCTCGGGGTCGAGCCCAACCCGATCCCGGTAAAGGCCATCCTGGCCCGCCAGGGCATCGGCCATGGCCTGCGCCTGCCGCTGCTGCCGCTTTCCCAGGCCCATGCCGCCGCCGCCGACGCCATGACGGCGCTGTGCGAACAGATCGAATCCGAACTGAAGTAATCTTGCCGATTGAATCCCCGCGAGCGCGGACCACCGCGCCGCTCCCCAGGAGAACCCCATGACCGCCGCCACCCTTTCCTTCCGCCCGCTGATGGTCGCCACCCTGGCCGTGGCCGTGCTCGCCTCCAGCGGCTGCAGCTGGATCCGCAACAAGTGGGGCAACGAGGCCGAATACCAGGCCAGCCGCCAGAACCAGCCGCTGGAAGTGCCGCCGGGCCTGGACGTGCCGTCCACCGCGGGCGCCGTCAACGTGCCTGCGGCCAACCCCAACGCGCCGACCGCGGCGGTGGGCCAGGGCGTGCCCTCGGCCTCGTCCGGCCAGGCCTACGTCGAAGGCATCGAGTCCTTCCTGCTGGCCGACTCGCTGGCCAGCAGCTATCGCCGCATCGGCATCGCCCTGGGCAAGATCGAAGGCGCGCGCATCGGCGACCGCGCGCAGCTGCTCAACAGCTACGAAGTCACCTACAAGGGCGTCACGGTGCTGGTGCGGGCCGAAGCGGCCGATGGCCAGACCCGCGTCGTGGCCCTGGGTCCGGACGGCCAGCCGGTGCGCAGCGGCGTCGCCACCGAGCTGCTGGCGGTACTCAAGGCCCGCCTGGGCTGATTCAGCGCTTCAGTTCATCGAGCTTGCCCGTCTTGCCGTCCCACTCGGCGGCATCGGGCAGCGGATCCTTGCGCGTGGTGATGACCGGCCAGTCCTTCGACAGCTCGGCGTTGAGCGCGATATAGCCTTCCTGGCCGGACGGCACGTCGTCTTCGGGGTAGATGGCCTTGGCCGGGCACTCGGGTTCGCACAGGGTGCAGTCGATGCACTCTTCGGGGTCGATGACCAGGAAGTTCGGGCCCTCGTGGAAGCAGTCCACCGGGCAGACCTCGACGCAGTCGGTGTATTTGCAGCGGATGCAGTTCTCGGTGACGACGAAGGGCATGGAGTTTCCCGGTTCTGGCGAGTCTGGCCCGCCATTCTAGCGCCCGGGGCCCGCAACGAAGAAGGCCCGGCATGGCCGGGCCTTCGGAATGGGTGGCGCTCCCTAGGGGACTCGAACCCCTGTTCCAGCCTTGAGAGGGCCGTGTCCTAGGCCACTAGACGAAGGGAGCGCGGATGGCGAAGCGATGAAGCGGGCGTTAGTATAGCGGGCTTGACCGTCCGCGGGAAGCCAGAAGGCCCCCGGGCGCCGCCCGCCGCGCAAGGATCCCGCGCCGCTTCCAGCCCATGACGGACACCGCCATTCCAAGCCTGAACCCGCCCCAGGTCGTACCGCGCGCCGAACACGGCATCTCCCGCAAGGACATCAGTCCGAACGCGCTGCGCGTGCTCTACCGGCTGCGCGACGGCGGCTTCCAGGGTTACCTGGTCGGTGGCGCGGTGCGCGACCTGCTGGCCGGTGGCCACCCCAAGGACTTCGACGTGGCCACCGACGCCACGCCCGAACAGGTCAAGCAGCTGTTCCGCAACTGCCGCCTGATCGGCCGCCGCTTCCGGCTGGCGCACGTGGTCTACGGCCGCGAGATCATCGAGGTCGCCACCTTCCGGGCCAACAGCTCCAACGACACCGACGACCGCGAAACCGACGACGGTGGCCGCCTGCTGCGCGACAACGTCTACGGCACGATCGAAGACGATGCCGTGCGCCGCGACTTCACCGCCAATGCGCTGTATTACACGGTCGAGGATTTTTCCGTGCGCGACTACGTCGGCGGTTATGCCGACGTGCGCGACCGCGTGCTGCGCCTGATCGGCGACCCGGTCGAACGCTACCGCGAAGACCCGGTGCGCATGCTGCGCGCGGCGCGCCTGTCGGCGAAGCTGGGTTTCAGCATCGCGCCGGAAGCCGCCGAACCGATTCCCGAACTGGCCGGCCTGCTGTCGTCGGCGCCGCCGGCGCGGCTGTTCGACGAATGCCTGAAGATGTTCCTGGCCGGCCACGCCGAAAAGAGTTTCCTCACGCTCGAAGAACTTGGCCTGATGCCGGCGCTGTTCCCGGAAACCGCCAAGGCCCTGGCCACCAACCGCAGCGGCGCGCTGCGCGCGATGGTGCTCCAGGCCCTGCGCAACACCGACGCGCGCATCGCCCAGGACAAGCCGGTCACGCCGGCCTTCCTGTTCGCCGCGCTGCTGTGGCCGGCCTACTGCCGTGAACTGGCGCTGCTGCAGGCCCAGGGCGTGGACAGCACCGTTGCCCAGCAGCGTGCCGCCGACCGCGTCACCCTGCACCAGGCCCAGCGCATTGCGCTGCCGCGCCGTTTTTCGCTGCCGATGCAGGAAATCTGGCTGCTGCAGACCCGCTTCACCCAGCGCGTGCGCAAGCGTGTGTTCCGCCTGCTGGCGCATCCGCGTTTCCGCGCCGCCTACGACTTCCTCGAGCTTCGCGCCAGCGCCACGCCCGACGTCGCCGAGGACCTGGCGTTCTGGCGCGAGGCCCAGGCCCAGGCGCCGGAACAACTGGCCAGCCGCCTCTCGCCCAAGACGCTGCCGCGCGGCGCCCACGACGAGGTGGACGGCGAGCCCGGCGATGCCGGGGACGACGACGACCGCGGCCCGCGTCGCCGGCCGCGCCGCCGCCGGCGCAAGCCC
>NZ_CAXBJS010000173.1:0-5368 GCF_963976025.1 uncultured Arenimonas sp. | reverse complement strand
GTAGCGCACGAAACCTTCACGCAGCGGCGTGGTGTTGATGTCGAGCATCATCACCACGAACAGGAACAGCACCATCACCGCGCCGATGTAGACCAGCACCAGCACGACGCCCAGGAACTCGGCCTGCAGCAGCAGCCACAGGCAGGCGACCGAGAAGAAGGTCAGCACCAGGCTGAGCACGGCGTGCACCGGGTTGCGGGCCAGGATGACGCCCAGGGCCGCCAGTACGGCGACCGAGGCGAAGGCATAGAAGGCGGCGAGTTCGTAAGTCATGTCTGTCCTTTGTCCCCTGCCCTCACCGGAAGGCCGCGTCGGCGGCGCGACGCTCGGCGATCTCGTCTTCGAGTCGGTCGCCCAGGGCCAGCAGCTGGGCCTTGTTGACGATGTTTTCGCCGCGCTTCTCGAAGTGGTATTCGTGGATATGGGTTTCGACGATCGAATCCACCGGGCAGCTTTCTTCGCAGAAGCCGCAATAGATGCACTTGAACAGGTCGATGTCGTAGCGCGTGGTGCGGCGCGAACCGTCGGCGCGGCGTTCGGAGTCGATGGTGATCGCCAGCGCCGGGCACACCGCTTCGCACAGCTTGCAGGCGATGCAGCGCTCTTCGCCGTTGGGATAACGGCGCAGCGCGTGCAGGCCGCGGAAGCGCACCGACTGCGGCGTCTTCTCGAACGGGTAATTGAGCGTGTACTTGGGCTTGAACATGTAGCCCAGGGTCAGCTTCATGCCGGAAAGCAGCTCCAGCAGCATGAGGCTCTTGAGGTAGTTGGCGATGCGGTTCATGGCTTCCTCAGGCGCCCAGGGTGAACCATTCGTTGTAGGCCATGATGGCCGTCACGAAGATCCACACGATGGTGATCGGGATGAATACCTTCCAGCCCAGGCGCATGATCTGGTCATAGCGATAGCGCGGGAAGGTGGCGCGGAACCACAGGAAGCAGAAGGCGAAGAACAGGAACTTCAGGATCAGCCACCACCAGCCCGCGGCACCCAGGAAACCCCAGGACGCCGGGAACGGCGACAGCCAGCCGCCCATGAACAGGATGGCGGTGAGGAAGGCCACCAGCATCATGTTGGCGTATTCGGCCAGGAAGAAGATGGCGAAGGCCGACCCGGAGTATTCGACGTGGAAGCCGGCGACGATTTCCGACTCGCCTTCGGCGACGTCGAAGGGCGCGCGGTTGGTCTCGGCCACGCCGGAGATGAAGTAGATGATGAACAGCGGGAACAGCGGGAACCAGAACCATTCGAACAGGCCGGCATTGCCCGCCTGGGCCATGACGATCTCGCTGAGGTTCATCGTGCCCGCGGCCACCAGCACGCCGACCAGGGCGAAGCCCATGGCGATCTCATAGCTGATGACCTGCGCCGCCGAACGCAGCGCGCCCAGCACGGCGTACTTCGAGTTCGAGGCCCAGCCGCCGATGATGATGCCGTACACGCCCATCGAGGTAAGCGCCAGCAGCACCAGCAGGCCGGCATTGACGTTGGCCAGCACCACGCCGTCGTCGAACGGGATGACCGCCCAGGCCGCCAGCGCCGGCGCCAGCGCCAGCAGCGGCGCCAGCCGGTAAAGGAAGCCGCTGGCATTGGTCGGGACCACCAGCTCCTTGAACAGCATCTTGAAGACGTCGGCGAAGGCCTGGATGAAGCCGATGCCCATGAAGCCGCCGATGAACTGCGGCCCGTGGCGCACGTGCATCCAGCCGATGACCTTGCGCTCGGCCAGGGTGTAGAAGGCCACGCCCACGACCACCGGCAGCGTGATCGCCAGGATCTTCACCAGGGTCCAGACCACCAGGCCCAGGTCGCCGAAGGAAAGGAAGAACTCGCGCATCGGATCGAACATGCTCAGGCCCCCACCACGGCGAGCCGCGCCGCCGGCGCGATCGGCGCCGTGGCCTCGTAGTCGGATTCGATCCAGGCGGCGCCCCTGGCAACCCGCTTGCTGACCTGCACCGGCAGCACGGCATTGCCGTGGCCGTCGCCAAGCTTGGCCATGGCGCCGTCGGACAGGCCACGCGCCAGCGCGTCTTCGGGGTTGAGTACGACGCGTGCACCCGCCGTCAGCGGATGCGCATTGAGCGCGACCGCGCGGCGAAGCACCGCGTCGCCGCGGTAGATCGGGGTGCTGGTGATGCGCTCGAGGCCCGTTTCATCCAGCTTGGCGGCTTCGGCCAGGCCTTCGCCCGCGGCCGGAGCCTGCGGCGACAGGCCGGCGCGCAGGCCGTGCAGGTCGGTGTAGTCGAAGCCGGACAGGCCCAGCTGGCCGCCCAGGGCACGCAGCACGCGCCAGCCCGGACGCGCCTCGCCCGGCAGCTTGCCGCCGGCCAGGCCCAGTTGGTCGGTGCCGTCGAGGTTGGTCAGGCTGCCGTCGATTTCCGGCAGCAGGCCGATCGGCAGGATCACCTGGGCCAGCTTCTTGAGGTCTTCGCTGGCGTAGGCCGAGAAGGCCACCACCTTGGCGCCGGCCAGCGCCTTGAGCGCCTGGGCACCGTGGGCGAAGTCGAACTGCGGCTCGACGCCGTAGAGCAGGTAGGCCGGCAGCGGCTTGGCCAGCATGGCGCCGGCATCCTGGCCGCCCTGCCCCGGACGCAGGCCGTGGCGGGCCAGGCCGATGGCATTGGCGCCCTGCGGAATGCGGTTGAGGCTGGCGCCCGAGGCCGAAGCCAGTGCGCGCGCGGCGGCGCGCAGCCAGGACGCCTGGGCGTGGTTTTCGGCCATTTCACCGAGCACGATGACGGCCTTGTTTCCCTTGGCCAGCGCTTCGGCGATGGCCTTGGCGCCTTCGTGCCCGTCGCCCTGGATGCCGGCCGGCAGCGAAGCACCGGCGGCCTTGGCGACCTCGGCCAGCGCGCCCGGCAGCGCGGACGGCGCGACGATGCGCTTGCCCGCCACCGGGAAGGTGAACTCGAAGTCCACCGGGTTGACGCAGAACACCTTGGCGCCGCGCTTGCCGGCCTTGTGCAGGCGCTGGTGCAGCAGCGGCAGTTCGTGGCGCAGGTTGCAGCCGACCAGCAGCACGGTGTCGGCCAGCTCGAGTTCGGCGGCCGGCAGCTGGAAGGGTTCGGCGAAGGCGGCGTCGGCGAAGTCCAGCGCCTTCAGGCGGTGGTCGACGTGGGCGGTGCCCAGGCCCTTGGCCAGGGACGCCAGCTGGGCGCCTTCTTCGTTGCTGGTGGCCGGGTGCGCAAGCACGCCCAGCGACTGGCCCGCTTCCTTGAGCAGCTTGGCCGCCTGGGCCAGGGCTTCGTCCCAGGACGCTTCGCGCCAGCCGTCGCCTTCGCGCAGCATCGGGCGGGTGGCGCGGTCGGCGGAATACAGGCCTTCGTGCGAATAACGGTCGCGGTCGGACAGCCAGCACTCGTTCACCGCTTCGTTGTCGCGCGGCACGGTGCGCAGCACTTCGCCGCGGCGGGTGTGCAGGAAAAGGTTCGAGCCCAGCGCGTCGTGGTAACCGAGCGATTCACGCGCGATCAGCTCCCAGGCGCGGGCGCGGAAGCGGAAGACCTTGTTGGTCAGCGCGCCGACCGGGCAGACGTCGATGACGTTGCCCGAGAGTTCGGTCATCAGCGGCTTGCCGTCGTAGGTGCCGATCTGCAGGCGTTCGCCGCGGTACATGCCGCCCAGTTCGAAGGTGCCGGCGACGTCCGCGGTGAAGCGGATGCAGCGGGTGCACTGGATGCAGCGGGTCATGTCGGTGGCGACCAGCGAGCCCATGTCCTCGTCCGGCACCACGCGCTTGCGCTCGACGAAACGCGACACCGAGCGGCCGTAACCCATGGCCAGGTCCTGCAGCTCGCACTCGCCGCCCTGGTCGCAGATCGGGCAATCGAGCGGGTGGTTGATGAGCAGGAATTCCATGACGTTGCGCTGCGCATCGAGCGCGCGCTTGGTCTGGGTGGTGACCTTCATGCCTTCCATCACCGGCGTGGCGCAGGCCGGTGCCGGCTTGGGCATCTTTTCGACGTCCACCAGGCACATGCGGCAGTTGGCCGCGATCGGCAGCTTCTCGTGGTAGCAGAAGCGCGGGATCGCGACGCCGGCCTTGTCGGCGGCGTGGATGATCATCGAGCCCTTCGGCGCCTGCATCGGCTTGCCGTCGATCTCGATGTTCACCAGGTCCGGCGCGGTGGTGTTGGTCGGCTGGGCGCTCATGCGGCCTGCTCCGTGGTGGCGAGCTGGCCCTTGGCCAGGTCGTCGACGTAAAAACGCTTGTTGACGATGGCGTATTCGAACTCGTGCCAGTAATGGCGCAGGAAACCCTGCACCGGCCAGGCGGCGGCTTCGCCGAAGGCGCAGATGGTGTGGCCTTCGATCTGGCCGGCGGCGGCCTTGAGCATGTCCAGGTCTTCGAGCACCGCCTTGCCTTCGGCGATGCGGGTCAGCATGCGGTACATCCAGCCGGTGCCTTCGCGGCACGGGGTGCACTGGCCGCAGGATTCGGCGTAGTAGAAACGCGCGATGCGCTGGCAGGCGCGGACCATGCAAGTGGTTTCGTCCATCACGATGACGGCGCCCGAACCCAGGCCCGAACCAGCCTTCTGGATCGAGTCGTAGTCCATGGTGCAGCCCATCATGATTTCCGCCGGCAGCACCGGCATCGAGCTGCCGCCGGGGATGACGGCCTTGAGCTTGCGGCCACCCTTCACGCCACCGGCCATCTCCAGCAGTTCGCTGAAGGGCGTGCCCAGGCGGACTTCGAAGTTGCCCGGGTTGTTGACGTGGCCCGACACCGAAAACACCTTCGGGCCACCGTTGTTGGGCTTGCCGAGGTTGAGGAACCACTCGGCGCCGTTGCGGATGATCGCCGGCACCGACGCGTAGGTTTCGGTGTTGTTGATGGTGGTGGGCTTGCCGAACAGGCCGAAGTTGGCCGGGAACGGCGGCTTGTAGCGCGGCTGGCCCTTCTTGCCTTCCAGCGATTCCATCATCGCGGTCTCTTCGCCGCAGATGTAGGCGCCGGCGCCGAGCGCACCGTGGATGTCCACGTCCACGCCCGAACCCTGGATGTCCTTGCCCAGCCAGCCGTTGGCATAGGCTTCCTTCAGGGCCGACTCGAAGTGTTCGAAGGGCTCGTGGTGGAATTCGCCGCGCAGGTAGTTGTAGCCCACGGTGCAGCCGGTGGCGTAGCAGGCGATGGCCATGCCCTCGATCACCGAATGCGGGTTGTAGCGCAGGATGTCGCGGTCCTTGCAGGTGCCAGGCTCGGATTCGTCGGAGTTGCACAGGATGTACTTCTGGCCCGGCGCCTGGCGCGGCATGAAGCTCCACTTCAGGCCGGTCGGGAAGCCCGCGCCGCCGCGGCCGCGCAGGCCCGACTGCTTGACCATCTCGATGACGGCCGCCGGATCCATTTTTTCGGCCAGG
>NZ_CAXBJS010000172.1:0-5421 GCF_963976025.1 uncultured Arenimonas sp. | reverse complement strand
TGCACCAGGAAGAAAAGGCCGCGCGCCTGGAAGCCGAGCGCGCCGAGGGCCGCGAGGCCATGAAGGGCGTGCTGGGCGGCAGCCTGCTGGCGCGCAGCCTGGGCGGCCTGTTCCAGCGCAACCCGCAGCTGGACGAAGACCTGCTGGACGAAATCGAGACCGCGCTGATCACCGCCGACATGGGCGTGCCGGCCACCACCGAAGTGGTGAACCGCCTGCGCAAGCGCATGAAGGACCGCGATTTCGCCGACGTGCCGGCCCTGTTCCGTGCCCTGCGCAACGACCTGCTGGCGATGCTGCGGCCGGTGGCCAAGCCGCTGGAGATCGACGCGGCCGCCAAACCCTTCGTCATCCTTACCGTGGGCGTGAACGGCGTCGGCAAGACCACCACCATCGGCAAGCTGGCGCGCCGCTTCCAGCTGGACGGCCATTCGCTGATGCTCGCCGCCGGCGACACCTTCCGCGCCGCTGCGGTCGAACAGCTCAAGATCTGGGGCGAACGCAACAACGTGCCGGTGATCGCCCAGGGCCAGGACGCCGACCCGGCCTCGGTCGCTTTCGACGGCCTGCAGGCAGCGAAATCCCGGCAGATCGACGTGCTGATCGCCGATACCGCCGGCCGCCTGCACACCCAGCAGGGCCTGATGGCCGAACTGGGCAAGATCCGCCGCGTGCTGGCCAAGCTCGACGAACGCGCCCCGCACGAAGTGCTGATGGTCATCGACGGCACCACCGGCCAGAACGCCCTGAACCAGCTGCGCCAGTTCCACGCCGCGGTGAAGGTGACCGGCCTGGTGGTGACCAAGCTCGACGGCACCGCCAAGGGCGGCGTGGTGTTCGCGCTGGCCCGCGAGTTCGGCCTGCCGATCCGCTTCATCGGCCTGGGCGAAAAACCCGAGGACCTGCGCATCTTCGACCCCGAAGGTTTCGTCGACGCCCTGCTGCCGGCCCCGCCCGCCGCCTGAATGGCCGACACCCCGCGCAAGCGCCGCTGGCCCTTGTACCTCGCCATCGTGCTGGCCTTGCTGGCGATTGCCGGCCTTTGGGTCAACCATCAGCTGGAGCCGCACCGCCTCGCCCGCACCGTGCTGGACGCGCTGGGCGAATCGCAGGGACTGGAGATCAGCTTCGAAGGCGAGCCCAGCTACGTACTGCGCCCCGAGCCGCGCCTGGTGCTGCCCAACGTCGTCGCGCGCCAGCCTGGCGCCGCGGCGCCGCTGCTCACCGCCGCACGCATTGAGGTTTCCCTGCCCTGGGACACGATCCGGGGCGGCGACGACAAGGTGGTGATCACCCGCATCGAGCTCGACCAGCCGGCACTCGACCTGGCCGCGCTGTCCGACTGGCGCGAGTCGCGACCGGAAGCACCCTTCGAACTGCCGACGCTGACGCAGGGCGTGCAGGTCAGCAATGGCCGCGTGGTTGGTGGCAGCTGGCGCATCCATGCGCTGGACCTGGAATTCGCCGAACTCCGGCCCGACCAACCGCTGCGGCTCGAAACAAAGGCACGCTTCGAACGCGAAACCCTGTCCGTGGAGTTCGACGGCACGATGTCGATGCAGCGCGCAGGCCTGGCCTCGCCCTTCGACCTGCAGGCCAAGGGCCGTTTGACCCAGGATGAACTCGACGCCCCGTGGTCGCTGGCTCTTGCCGGCGACTTCGATTTCAGCGACCCCGACGCAGGCTCCCCTTCGCCCGGGCGCCTCGAAATCACGAAACTGTCCTTCGAAAGCCAGTCCCCACTCCCCTCCTTCGAAGCCACCGGCAGCGCCACCTTCGGCGAGCCCACTTCGCTGGCGCTGTCCGGCAACATGCCGAAGTGGCCAGAGGACTGGCCCGTGTTGCCCGAACCCGAAGCCAACGCCGGACTGCCGCTGGCCTTCAGCCTCGCCTACGACGGCGCCGAAGACCTGTCCGATCCGCTTTCGCTGGAAGTCACCCGCGGTCAAACCCGACTCGACGCAAGCCTGGTGATCGAAGAAGTGCAGGCCTGGCTGGCGAACGAAGAACGCACGCCGCTGCCGCCGATGCTCGGCCGCTTCACTGCCCCTTCGCTCGAGATCGAAGGTTTCACCCTGGAAAACGTCCAGGCCGACCTCGTGGAGCCGGCCCCGGCCAGCGACGAATGAGCGGGTTCGCGCAGCAGCTCCTGGCCTGGTTCGACCGCGACGGCCGCCACGACCTGCCCTGGCAGCACCCGCGTTCGCCCTACCGGGTGTGGCTGTCGGAAATCATGCTGCAGCAGACCCAGGTGCAGACGGTCATCCCGTACTTCACCCGTTTCCTGGACGCCCTGCCCACCCTGCCCGACCTCGCCGCCGCCGACACCGACCGCGTGATGGCGCTGTGGGCCGGCCTGGGTTATTACGCCCGCGCCCGCAACCTGCACCGCGCCGCCCAGGTTTGTGTGCAGGAACACGGCGGCGAACTGCCCGCCGATTTCGACGCCCTGTCCGCCCTGCCCGGCATTGGCCGCAGCACCGCCGGCGCCATCCTGGCGCAGGCGCACGGCCAGCGCATCGCCATCCTCGACGGCAACGTCAAGCGCACGCTGGCGCGTTACCACGGCGTCGAAGGCTGGCCGGGCAGTTCACCGGTGGAAAAGAAGCTCTGGCTGATCGCCGAATCGCACCTGCCGGAAGATCGTTTGGCCGACTACACCCAGGCGATCATGGATTTCGGCGCCACGCTGTGCACGCGCCACGACCCGGCCTGCGTGCTGTGTCCGCTGCAGGATGGATGTGTCGCGCGGCGCGAAGGTCGCGTCGAACAACTTCCGGAATCCAAACCGGGCAAGCCGCTGCCCGAACGCCGGACGCTGATGCTTTGGGTGGAAGACTCACAGGGGCGCGTGCTGCTGACGCGGCGCCCGCAAAAAGGCGTGTGGGCTGGCCTGTGGTCGCTTCCCGAAACCCTGGGCCATGACGAGGCCCGCGGCTGGCTGGCTGCGAACGTCGCCGCCGATTTCGACGCCGGCGAAGACCTGCCGGTGTTCGAGCACGTCTTCAGCCACTACCGCCTGCACATCGAGCCGCGCCGCTGGCGCCTGGCCGACGCGGAGCCGCTTAAAGGGGATAATGCCGACCTGCGCTGGCAGCCCAGGCAACAACTGCACGAACTGGGCCTGCCCGCACCCGTCAAGAAACTGCTGGGAAACCCGCCATGAGCCGCACCGTGTTCTGCCAGAAAACCCAGACCGAAACCGAAGGCCTTGGCTTCGTGCCCTGGCCCGGCCCGCTGGGCAAGCGTGTCTTCGACAACATCGGCCGCGAGGCCTGGCAGCAGTGGCTGGCGCACCAGACCATGCTGATCAACGAAAACCGGCTCTCGCCCCTGGACCCGAAACACCGGGCCTTCCTGGAGGCGGAAATGGAAAAATTCTTCTTCGGCGATGGCGCCGAGAAGCCCGCCGGCTACGTGCCGCCGGCGGACTGAAACAGCAGCCGCCTAGCTGCGGATGCCGGCTTCGCGCTCGGCCTGCTTCCAGGCCGCGACGTCAACTTCGCGGATCACTTCGATCCGGCAGCGCAGGCCGTGGTCGCCAACCACGTAACCGTTGTTGGTGTTGATGGTGTCGTAAAGCGCTTCGATGCCGACCGAGACTTCGCGCTCCAGGCCCTTGCAGGCCGCGCTTTCGCGCAGGTCGAGCAGCCAGGCCTTGTGCGGGGTTTCCCACACCAGCACATGCTGCGGGCCGACCACTTCGTAGCCGTGCATCGGACGCAGGAACTTCACCGTGTCCTTGGCTTCGCCGGCATTTGCCTGCAGCAGCTCCAGGCGCTTGGCGTCCTTGGCGGGGTTGTCGGACTTGGCCGCGACCGGCAGGGCCAGTCCGCAGGCCAGGGCGGTGGTGAGGGTGATCAGGGCGATGCGGGCTTTCATGGTGGATCTCCTTGTGCGCAGGCCGTGCTGGACCTTGGAACCACCCTACTCCCGGCCGGGTGCAGCGCACAGTGAGCGCCGGACAGGCGTTCAGATTCCATTTACAAGTGTTTTAGTTCAGCCCGGGCCAATTCGGCTTGCCTCGTGCTCCGCCGCTCGGCTAGAATCTCCAGCTCGCCCGGCCCTGCCGGAGCGACGGATGGCCGGGTAGCTCAGTTGGTAGAGCAGGGGATTGAAAATCCCCGTGTCGGGGGTTCGATTCCCTCCCCGGCCACCATCTTCAATCAAGCACGCACGTCAAACCGCACCCAGTGCGGTTTTTCTTTTTTGCGGTCCAGTCTTTCCCATTTCCGGTACTGGCAGCGCCTGCGCTATGGCGCGATGCTTCGCACCACCTCCCCTGCCGGAACCATCCCATGTCCCATTCGTCGCTGACGCTGTCCGCGTTCCTTATCCCCGCCATCGACCGCGTGCTTGCCAATCTTTCCCAGGTGCTCGCCAAGGGCGAAGCGTTCGCGAAAGAGACGGGCATCGACCCGGCGCAGCTGGTCCAGGCGCGACTGGCGCCGGACATGTTCACCCTGGCCGGCCAGGTCCAGCGCGCCAGCGATACCGCCAAGGCGGCTGCGGCGCGGCTTGCCGGAATCGAGGTGCCGTCCTACCCCGACGACGAACAGGATTTTTCCCGGCTGCAGGACCGGATCCGCCGCACCCGGGAATTCATTGCGTCCGTGGATCTCGCGAAAATGGAAGGCTGCGAAGGGCGAACCATCAGCTTCAAGGCCGGCCCTTACCCGCTTACGTTCACGGGCACCAGCTACGCCCAGGACTTCGTGCTGCCCAACCTGCATTTCCATGCCACCACGGCCTACGGAATCCTGCGGCACAATGGCGTACCGGTCGGAAAGCTCGATTACCTGGGCCCGATCAACTGAATCAGGAAACCCCGATGTCCCGGAAGGCCCCCAGCAATGCGATTCCCGCCGACCGCCTCGGCGAGCCGCACGCGCAGCTGCGTGTCGCCACCGGCAAGCTGCTGGGCGGCGTCGTGTTCAAGGACGGGCAGTGGGTGCTGGGCCTGGACGGGCGCATGGTGGGTGAATCGGCCAGCGCCGCGCACGTGCTGGCCATCCTCAAGCGGGCCGCGGCCATCGCCCGCGCGGAAGGGCGCGAGGTGTCGCTGGTGTTCTCGGCCACGCTGCGCGCCGCCGCGCACCAGGAAGCCGCCGACAACGGCATGGAGTTCGATGCCTTCCAGGAGCACCTGGCCGCGCAAAGGAACAAGGCCGAACCACAAGAGGGCTGATCGGCCGCTGGTTCACGATGGGTGTACCCGCGGGGGCGTCCACTGGACGGCGTCATCCCGCAAGGAGCCCCCCATGATCCGCGCCGCCCTGTTTACTGCCCTCGCCTGCGCCGCCGGCCTGGTTTCCGGCGCCGCCACCGCCCGCGACCTGCAGCCCGTGCGCGATCTCGACCTGCAGCGTTATGCCGGCGTCTGGCACGAAATCGCGCGCCTGCCCAATCGTTTCGAAGACG
>NZ_CAXBJS010000171.1:0-5451 GCF_963976025.1 uncultured Arenimonas sp. | reverse complement strand
GCACCCTGGGCCTGCGCCACTACGACGTGCAGCTGATCGGCGGCATGGTGCTGCATTCGGGCCGCATCGCCGAAATGCGCACCGGCGAGGGCAAGACCCTGGTCGCGACCCTTCCGACCTACCTCAACGCGCTGTCGGGCAAGGGCGTGCATGTGGTGACGGTGAATGACTACCTGGCCCGCCGCGACTCGGCCTGGATGGGCAAGCTCTACAACTTCCTGGGCATGTCGGTGGGCGTGGTCTACCCGGGCATGCCGCATTCGGACAAGAAGGGCGCCTACGGTTCGGACATCACTTACGGCACCAACAACGAATTCGGCTTCGACTACCTGCGCGACAACATGGCGCTGGGCAAGGAAGACCGCTTCCAGCGTGGCCTGAACTTCGCCATCGTCGACGAAGTGGACTCGATCCTCATCGACGAAGCCCGCACCCCGCTCATCATTTCCGGCCCGGCTGACGAGTCGCCCGAGCTGTACGTGAAGGTCAACCGCATCGTTCCCAAGCTGGTCAAGCAGGAATCCGAGCAGGGCGACGGCGACTACTGGGTGGACGAAAAGGGCAAGCAGGCCCACCTGTCCGAACAGGGCATGGAACACGCCGAAGAGCTGCTGCGCGAAGCCGGCATCATCGGCGAGGACGACGGCCTGTATTCGGGCAACAACCTGGCCGTGGTGCACCACCTGATGGCCGCCCTGCGTGCGCACGCCATCTACCAGCGCGACGTGGATTACATCGTGCGCGACGGCGAGGGCGTCATCGTCGACGAATTCACCGGCCGCACTCTGGCCGGGCGCCGCTGGTCCGACGGCCTGCACCAGGCGGTCGAGGCCAAGGAAGGCGTGCCGATCCAGCGCGAAAACCAGACCCTGGCTTCGATCACCTTCCAGAACTACTTCCGCATGTACGGCAAGCTGGGCGGCATGACCGGCACGGCCGACACCGAGGCCTACGAGTTCCAGACCATCTACGGCCTGGAAGTCGCCGTCATCCCGACCCACCGGCCGATGGTGCGCAAGGACCATCCGGACCTGGTGTACCTGGCCCGCCCGGCCAAGTTCAACGCGGTCATCGAGGACATCAAGGACTGCTACGAGCGCGGCCAGCCCGTGCTGGTCGGCACCACGTCCATCGAAACCTCGGAACTGCTGGCCAACCAGCTCAAGCAGTCGGGCATCCCGCACGAAGTGCTCAACGCCAAGCAGCACGAACGCGAAGCGCAGATCGTCGCCAACGCCGGCCGTCCGAAGGCCGTGACCATCGCCACCAACATGGCCGGCCGCGGTACCGACATCGTGCTGGGCGGTTCCATCGACGCCGAGATGGCCGCGCTGGGCGAAGACGCCAGCGAAATGGACAAGGCGCGGGTGAAGGCTGAGTGGCAGAAACGCCACGACGAAGTAAAAGCCCTGGGCGGCCTGCACATCATCGGCACCGAGCGCCACGAAAGCCGCCGCATCGACAACCAGCTGCGCGGTCGTTCCGGCCGCCAGGGTGACCCGGGTTCGTCCCGCTTCTACCTGTCGCTGGAAGACAACCTGATGCGGATCTTTGCCTCCGACTGGGTGCAAAAGGCGATGCGCGGCATGGGCATGAAGGAAGACGACGTCATCGAGTCGGGCCTGGTGACCAAGCAGATCCAGAACGCCCAGCGAAAGGTCGAGGCCCACAACTTCGACATCCGAAAGAACCTGCTCGACTTCGACGACGTCGCCAACGACCAGCGCAAGGTCGTCTACCAGCAGCGCAACGAGCTGCTGGAAGCCGATTCGGTCAACGACGCCATCACCGCCATCCGCGAGGACGTGCTGACCGAGGTCGTGCGCCGCTACGTGCCGGCCGAGTCGGTGGACGAACAGTGGGACCTGCCGGGCCTGGAACGCAGCCTGGCCGATGAATTCGGCATCACCGTCGACCTGCAGGGTCCGGCTGCCACCGAGGAAGCGATCGACGACGAGCGCCTGCTGATGCTGGCGCTGGACGCCGGCGAGAAGCTGTTCGCCGACAAGGAAGCCCAGCTGGGCGGCGAGATGATGCGCCACCTGGAAAAGCACCTGATGCTCAACGTGCTCGACCAGAACTGGAAGGAGCACCTGGCGCGCATGGACTACCTGCGCCAGGGTATCCACCTGCGTGGTTACGCCCAGAAGCAGCCCAAGCAGGAGTACAAGCGCGAGAGCTTCGAGCTGTTCACCGAAATGCTGGACAAGGTGAAGCAGGAAGTGGTGTCGATGCTGGCCCGCGTGCGCATCCGCAGCGAAGAGGAAGTCGCCGCGATGGAGGCCGCCGAGCGCCAGCGCGCCGCCGCCCAGGCCAACAAGATGCAGTTCCAGCACCCGGAAACGGGCGGCTACGGCACCGAAGACGAGGCCGAACAGGCCCAGGCGATGGCCGCCGAAGGCCATGGCGTGCTGGCCCCGTCGACCCGCGAGGGACCGAAGGTCGGCCGCAACGATCCCTGCCCCTGCGGCAGCGGCAAGAAGTACAAGCAGTGCCACGGGAAGCTGGACTGATCCCGGCGCATGCCCGGCGACCGACCTAAACCCGTGCACGTGGCCGCGGCCGTCCTCCGGGACGCCCGCGGCCGCATCCTCCTGGCCCGGCGCACCGCCGGGCGCGACCTGGCCGGCGCCTGGGAATTCCCGGGCGGCAAGGTCGAGCCGGGCGAAAGCCCGCGCGAGGCCCTGGACCGCGAACTCCACGAAGAGCTGGGCATCCGGGTCCTGGACGCCGTGCCGCTGGTGGCCGTGCCCCAGGCTTACCCGGACAAGCGCATTGTCCTGGACGTTTATACGGTCGATTCCTACGACGGCACGCCGCGCGGCCGCGAGCGCCAGGCCCTGGCCTGGTCGCCGCTGGAAAAACTGCATGGTTACCCGATGCCGCCCGCCGACCGGCCGGTGGTGTCGGTGCTTACCCGGCCGCCGCGTTACCTGATAAGCCCCGAGTCCCTGCAGCCGGCCGCCTGGCTGGCGCAGTTGGACAAGGCCCTGGCCGCCGGCGCCCGGCGCGTGCAGCTGCGCGCACGCGGGCTGACGGCGCAGGCCCTGGCCGACTTGGCCATGGACGCCCGCACCCGCTGCCACGCCGCCGGCGCCGAGCTGCTGGTGAACGGGGAAGCCGGCCTGGCCGCCGACCTGGGCATCGGCCTGCACCTGCCGGCGCGCCAGCTGATGGCGCTGTCATCCCGGCCGCTGCCGGAGGGCCAGACCGTGGCCGCCTCCTGCCACGACGCCGACGAGTTGGCCCAGGCCGAGCAGCTGGGCCTGGATTTCGCGGTGCTGGGGCCGGTGCGCGCCACTGAAAGCCACCCCGGGGCCCCGGCCATGGGCTGGGACCAATTCTCCCGCCTGCGTGAGGCCGTTTCGCTGCCGATCTATGCCCTGGGCGGCCTGCGCCCGGCCGACGTCGCCACGGCGCGCAGGCACGGCGCACAGGGCGTGGCCGGCATCCGGGCCTTCTGGCCAAAGCCCGTGTAGGAGCGCCTTCAGGCGCGAAGCCCTTCTTTGCCAAGGGCAAAGTCAAAAGATTCGCGCCTGAAGGCGCTCCTACAGGGAAGCCGCGGCCAGATAGTGCGGGTGCAACCGGCGGATCGCCGCCTCCAGCTCCGCCAGCGACCCATCATTGACCACCACGTCATCCGCCATCGCCAGCCGCTGCGCGCGCGTCGCCTGGGCGGCGAGCATGCGCGCGGCCAGGGCGGCGTCGACGCCGTCCCGGGCCTGCAGGCGGGCCAGTTGCACGGCTTCGGGCACGTCCACCACCAGGATGCGCTGCAGCCAGGGGTAGGCGGCCCGGCCGCCGCCTTCGGCCAGCAGCGGGATCGCGACCACGGCGTAGGGCCCGGGTGCCTGTTCGCAGGCATCGTGAAGCCAGGCGCGGATGGGCGGGTGCAGCAGGGCTTCGAGGTCGGCGCGGGCCAACGGGTCGGCGAACACCCGCTGCCGCATCGCCGCGCGATCCAGCCGGCCGTCGGGGCCGATGGCCTCCGGGCCGAAACGCCGTGCCACCGCCGCCAGCGCCGGCTGCCCGGGTTCGACCACGGCGCGCGCGGCGATGTCGGCGTCCACCACCGGCACGCCCAGCGATTCGAATACGTGGGTGGCGGCCGACTTGCCCGAGGCCACGCCGCCCGTCACCGCCACCAGGAAGCCGGCCATCGGCTCAGCTCAGGCCGGTGAAGTCGCGATAGGCCTGCAGCAGCTGCGGCCCCCACATCAGCTGCACCCAGCCGGCCGCGGCCAGGTAGGGCCCGAAGGGAATGGGCGTGGCCCGGTCGCGGCCGCGCAGGCCGATCCACAGGCTGCCGACGATGGCACCGATCATCGAGGACATCAGCACGATCGGCAGGATGCCGCCGACGCCGCACCAGGCGCCCAACGCGGCCAGCAGCTTGAAGTCGCCGTGGCCCATGCCTTCCTTGCCGGTGAGCAGCTTGAAGGCCCAGTACACGCTCCAAAGGCTCAGGTAACCGGCCAGGGCGCCGAAGATGGCCTGCACCGGCGAGACGAACAGCGTCATCGTCGCCAGGCCCAGGCCGATCCAGAGCAGGGGGTAGGTGAGCTGGTCGGGCAGCAGGGTAGTGCGCAGGTCAATGCCCGACATCGCCACCAGCAGGCCGGTGAAGACGAGGGCGGCCAGGCCCTCGGCGCTGAAACCGAAGCGCCACATGCAGGCCGCGAACAGCAGGCCGGTGGCCAGTTCGACGAGGGGGTATTGCCAGGAAATCGGGCTGCCGCAGCCCCGGCACTGGCCGCGCAGCATCAGGAAGCTGATGACCGGGATGTTTTCCCAGGGCGCCAGCTTGTGCCCGCACTTGGGGCAGGCCGAACGCTGCACGACGATGCCCGGCGGCGCCGGTTCGTAGTGTTCGGGCAGCTCCAGGATCTCGCGGCTGTCGCGCCGCCACTGCCATTCCAGGCGCGGCGGCAGGCGCAGGATCACGACATTGAGAAAGCTGCCGACCAGCAGCCCGAATGCGAGCGCGACGGCGGCCGAGAGGGCCGCCGAGGCCTGGAGCGCTTCAAACATCCAGGGTCAGACCGTGGCGGCGAGCTTGAAGATCGGCAGGTACATGCCGATGACCATGCCGCCGACCAGCACGCCGATGACAACCATGATGAAAGGCTCGAGCAGGCTGGTCAGGGCGTCGACGGAGTTGTCGACTTCCTGTTCGTAGAACTCGGCCACCTTCAGCAGCATGGTGTCGAGCGCGCCGGCTTCTTCACCGATGGCGGTCATCTGCACCACCATGTGCGGGAAGATGCCGACCTGGCGCATGGCCACGTTCAGCTGGTAACCCACGGAGACGTCTTCGCGGATGCGCTTGACGGCGTCGTTGTAGACGATCGAGCCGGTGGCGCCGGCCACGGTTTCCAGGGCCTCGACCAGGGGCACGCCGGCCTTGAAGGTCAGGGCCAGGGTGCGGGCATACCGGGCGATGGCGGACTG
>NZ_CAXBJS010000170.1:0-5567 GCF_963976025.1 uncultured Arenimonas sp. | reverse complement strand
CGCCTGGCGCGGCACTCGCGACCGCAGGTGGAGGCCTTCCATGCCCACCTGCTGGCGCTGCCGGAGGTGCTGAGCCTCTACCACGTGGCCGGCGCCGACGACTTCCTGGTGCACGTGGGCGTGCGCGACAGCGACCACCTTCGCGACTTCGCGATGGCCGCGCTGACCAGCCGCGAGGAAGTGGCGCACATCGAAACCCACCTGATCTTCGCCTTCAAGCGCAGCACCGACCTGCCCGTTTACCTGGACGGCGACGAAGCCTGAACTACAGCGAGTCCAGGTCGCCCAGGGCCTGGATAAGCCGGCGCGCGCGTTTGTCGGGTTTGCCGGCCGGCGGCCGGTAGCCGGCGACGGCGGCACGGCGTTCGGCGGCCAGCCGGAGCCGTGTTTCACGCGCGGCCTCGTCTTCGGCGTACAGGCCCTGGGCGATGCTGGCCGGGCCGCGCCGGGCGCTGAGGCCCAGCACCTGGAATTCGAAGACGTCCTCGCCGCGGCGCACCTGCATGGTTTCGCCCACGCGCACGCTGCGCGCCGCCTTGGCGCCCTGCCCGGCCACCTGCACCTTGCCGCCCTCGATGGCCTCCTTGGCCAGGGCACGGGTCTTGAAGAAGCGGGCGGCCCACAGCCAGACATCAAGCCGGACGGGGGTGCCCGTATCGGCGGGCGGGGATTGTTTTGCCATGCACCATGCTACGTCCGGGCGCCGCCCGGGCTCAACGTGCCTGCATTGCCAGGACGGCTTCGATGGCGCGGGCCAGATCGAGCGAACGCGGCGCGGCCAGGCCACCGTAGCGGTCGTCCAGCGCCACCAGCGCGTCGCGCGCGGCGATGACATCGCCGGCATCGAGCCGGGCCTGGACCTCGTCCAGTGCGCCCGCCACCGCGGCGTCGAGATCGCGCCGGCACGCTTCGTTTTGTGGGGTGGCCTGCGCGGGGGACTCCAGGCGGTCGAGCGCCTTGGCGAAGCCGCGGGCATCGGGCACCCAGTGGTCCAGCCGCGCCGGGCCGAAGCCGTGCACACCGGCGAAACACAGGGCCTCGAAACGTTCGCGCGCCAGCGCATCGTTGCGCCGGTTGGGCAGGTCCTGCCCGCCGGAAACCAGCACGAAGCGCCCCTGCGAACGCGCCTGGTCGAACAGTTCGCGCTCCGGCGGCGGCATCAGGCTTTCACCCACCACCACGCTGCCGGCGAACTGCAGGCTGCCCTGGAAAACATCGGGCCAGGCCAGCGCCACCCGCTGGGCCAGGCGCGCGCCGCCGGAAAAGCCGCCGACGTAGCGGCGCGCAGGATCAAGCCGGTACGTGGACGCGGCATACGCTTCGGCGTGCAGCACGGCAGGGATGCGCCGGCCGAAAACATCGGCGTCGTTGCCGGCGCCGCGCGGCATCACCAGCAGCAGGCCGCGCTGTTCGAGCACGCGCTTCCAGTCCGAAGGGATGGCGAACTCGTCCATCGGCGGTACGAACACCAGCAGGCCATAACCTGCTTCGGGCTGGCGCTTTGGCACGTACAGGTCGACCGAAAAATCACCCGGCGCGAAAGGTTCAGCGGCGAGCTTCCTGCCTTCCGCGGCCAGGAAACGGGTAACGTCGCGGCCCGACAGCGGGCTCAGCAAACGGCGCGCGAATTGTGCGCCTTCGACGTGGTTGGATGGGCGCTCGACGGGCTGGTCTTCCAGCAGGCCGGTGGCGGGTGATTGCGCGACCGCCGGCGGGGGAACCACGCAGGCCAGCAGCAGCGCCGCGGCCACGACCGCAGCACGTGCACGCGAACGGGCGCGGCAAGGCACGATCGGCATTCTGCAGGCAACGACCATGGGCCGATCCTGCTACTCCCGCTTCCCCCGGGCAAGTGCGGGCGCCGCCAGCACCACCAATGCAAACGGCCGCCCTGCGGCGGCCGTTTGCTTCAAGCTTGCAGCGTCGATCAGCTGTTCGAACGCGCAGCCAGGTCTTCCTTGATGCGCGCCTTCTTGCCCTGCAGACCACGCAGGTAATACAGCTTGCTCTGGCGGACCTTGCCGTGGCGCTTGACGGTCACCGAGTCGATGATCGCGCTGTGGGTCTGGAACACGCGCTCGACGCCGAAGCCGTGCGAGATCTTGCGCACGGTGAAGGCGGAGTTCAGGCCGGCGTTCTTGATGGCGATGACGACGCCTTCGTAGGCCTGCACGCGTTCGCGGTTGCCTTCCTTGACCTTGACGTTGACGACGATGGTGTCGCCCTGGGAAAACTTCGGCATTTCCCGGGTGGCCTGCTCGGCCTCGAACTGCTGCAGCAGCTTGTGGATGCTCATGATATTTACGCCTGTGATGTTTGTTTTGAGTGCGCGCCAGAGGCCCGGGAACCGTGCGTGGCTATCGTGGATCTGGTCGGTGGACTGACCGTGGAGCCGCGCAGTATACCCGCGCAAGCCCTTGAAAGGGAAGCGGTTCAGGCCCCCGGCGGGTGGCTGGCCCGCCACTGGGCAATGAAGTCCGCCAGCAGGGCCCGGTCGGTGGCGTCCAGCCGGGCCCGGGCCAGCAGGTCCGGGCGGCGCAGCCAGGTCCGGCCCAGGCTCTGCTGCCGGCGCCAGCGGGCGATGGCGGCGTGGTCCCCGGAAAGCAGCACGGCCGGGACCCCTTCGGTGCCGGAGCCCTCCGAGCGGGTGTAGTGCGGGCAGTCCAGCAGACCGTCCTCGAAGCTGTCCTGGGTGGCCGAATCGGCGTGGTTCAGGGCGCCTTCCTGCAGCCGGCCGACCGCGTCCACCAGCACCGCCGCGGCCAGTTCGCCGCCGGACAGCACGTAGTCGCCGATCGACAGCTCTTCGTCCACCTCGCGGTCGATGAAACGCTCGTCCAGGCCTTCGTAGCGGCCGCATAGCAGCAGCAGGCGCGGCAGCGCGGCCAGTTCGCGAACCTTGGCCTGGGTCAGGCGCGGGCCCTGGGGGCTGAGGTAGATGACCCGGGCCGGCGCCGGATCGGCGGCCTTTGCCGCGGCCAGGCAGGCCGAAAGCGGCTCGGCCAGCATCAGCATGCCGGGGCCGCCGCCGAAGGGGCGCTGGTCGACCCGGCGGTAGTTGTCGGTGGCGTAATCGCGCGGGTTCCAGGCCTGCACGGCCAGCAGGCCGCGCTCCTGCGCGCGGCCGACCACGCCCAGCGCGGCGCTGTCGCGGATGAAATCGGGGAACAGGCTGATGACGTCGATGCGCATGGGCGGCACCGGGCTCAGAAGTCCGGGTCCCAGTCGACCACGATGCGGCCGGCCTCGAAATCCACGGAAACGATGTACTGGCCGGTGACGAAGGGCAGCAGGCGCTTGCGCTCGCCTTCGACCACCATCACGTCGTTGGCGCCGGTTTCGAACAGGTGCGAGACCTTGCCCAGGGGAACGCCTTCGGTGGTTTCCACCGCCAGGCCTTCCAGGTCGGCCCAGTAATATTCACCGGGAGCCGGGGGCGGCAGCCGGTCGCGCGGCACCCAGATTTCGGTGCCGGCCAGGGCTTCGGCCTGCTCGCGCGTTTCCACGTCGGGGAAACGGGCGATCACGGTCTTGGTGGTGTCGCGGCCAGACACGCCCGTGATCTCGCGTTCGGACTCGCCGGAACGCAGGATCCAGGGTTGGTAGCGGAACAGGGCGTCGCGGGGCTCGGTCCAGGAAAAGAGCTTGATCTCTCCCCGGACGCCAAAGGCGCCGGCGACCCTGCCCAGCAGGATGCGGCGCCCGTTGGTCATCAGATCAGGCCTCGCGCGGGGCGAGGCCGGGGCCTCAGGCCGCAGCCTTGGCCGAAGAGACTTCCTTCACCAGCGCACTGACCTTTTCGGTCAGCTGGGCGCCGTGGGAAACCCAATGCTCGACGCGCTCGGTGTTGAGCTCGACGCGCTTTTCGTTGCCCTGGGCGACCGGGTTGTAGAAACCCAGGCGCTCGATCGAGCGGCCGTCGCGCTTGTTGCGCGAGTCGGTGACGATGATGTGGTAGAAGGGGCGCTTCTTGGCGCCGCCGCGGGTCAGACGGATCTTGACCATGTGGGTTAGCTCTTTATGCAGTTCTGGGACGGTGGTCCAGACCGCAAGCGGCCCGGGGAATCGCGGATTATAGCGGGATATTGCCGGAGTTGGGAAGGCTGGCGGCTCAGCGGCCCGGGAAGCGGCCGGGGAAGCCCCCGCCCATCAGGCCCTTCATGCCCCGCATCAGACCCTTCATGCCGCCCTGGGACAGCTTGGACATCATTTTTTCCATCTGCTGGTACTGCTTCAGGACCTTGTTCACCTCGGCCGGGCTGGTGCCCGAGCCCCGGGCCACCCGGGCCCGGCGCGAGCCGTTCAGCAAGCCGGGGTTGCGGCGCTCCTTCTTGGTCATCGAATTGATGATGGCCACCATGCGCGGCACTTCCTTGCCGGTGACCTGGGCCTTCACGTGCTCGGGCATCTGGCCCATGCCCGGCAGCTTGTCCATCAGGCCCGACAGGCCGCCCATGTTCTGCATCTGCTCGAGCTGGTCGCGCATGTCGTTGAGGTCGAACTTCTTGCCCTTGGCGACCTTCTCGGCCAGCTTCTGGGCCTTGTCCTTGTCGACTTTCTGCTCGACCTCCTCGACCAGGCTCAGCACGTCGCCCATGTCCAGGATGCGGCTGGCGGCGCGGTCGGGGTGGAACACGTCCAGGCCATCGGGTTTTTCGCCGACGCCGACGAACTTGATCGGCTTGCCGGTGATGTAGCGCACGCTCAGCGCGGCGCCGCCGCGGGCGTCACCGTCGGTCTTGGTCAGCACCACGCCGGTCAGCGGCAGCGCTTCGGCGAAGGCCTTGGCGGTATTGGCGGCGTCCTGGCCGGTCATGGCATCGACCACGAACAGGGTTTCGACCGGGTTGACCGCGGCGTGCAGGGCCTGGATCTCGGCCATCATGGCTTCGTCGATCGTGGTGCGGCCGGCGGTATCCACCAGCAGCACGTCGACGAAGTTCTTGCGCGCGGCGTCGATGGCGGCAAGCACGATGGCCTCGGGCTTCTGCTCGGCGCTGGACGGGAAGAACAGCACGTCCACCTGTTTGGCCAGGGTTTCGAGCTGGGCGATCGCGGCCGGGCGGTAGACGTCGGCCGACACCACCATCACTTTTTTCTTCTTGCGTTCCTTCAGGTGCTTGGCGAGCTTGCCGACCGTGGTGGTCTTGCCCGCGCCCTGCAGGCCGGCCATCAGGATGACCGCCGGGGCCGGCACGTTGAGGTTGAGTTCGCTGGCCGCCGAGCCCATCACGGCGGCCATTTCGTCGCGCACGACCTTGAT
Organism: uncultured Arenimonas sp.; assembly: GCF_963976025.1. Lineage (NCBI taxonomy): Bacteria > Pseudomonadati > Pseudomonadota > Gammaproteobacteria > Lysobacterales > Lysobacteraceae > Arenimonas > uncultured Arenimonas sp. The sequence continues at coordinate 304 of NZ_CAXBJS010000170.1, read as the reverse complement.
CAGTGCCTGGCCCGGGGTGAGGCTGGTCAGCACTTCCTGGCCGACCGCGCGCACCTTGATGCGCTCGATCAGGGCCGAAACCACCGGCAGGGCGACGTCGGCCTCGAGCAGCGCGATGCGCACCTCGCGGGTGGCTTCGCGGATGTTCTCCTCGGTCAGGCGGCCGCGGCCGCGCAGTTTCTGGAGGGTGCCGGACAGGCGCTGGGTCAGCGACTCGAACATGGGCCAGGGGTCTTCACGTAAGGGGCGCGAAGTATAACGCGGGGGCGCCGGCGGCCCCCGGCCAGTCGAGAATGGTACTCGG
>NZ_CAXBJS010000169.1:0-5575 GCF_963976025.1 uncultured Arenimonas sp. | reverse complement strand
GGACGGTGGCCGAGGCCCTGCGGCGCCGCATCGAAGACCTGGCCCTGCCCCACGACGGCAACGAGGCCGTGGGCGTGGTCACCATCAGCCTGGGCGTGGCCACCGTGACGCCCTCGCACGATGTCGCACCCACCACCTTGGTGGAACTGGCCGACCAGCAGCTCTACCGCGCCAAGGCCGGCGGCAGGAATCGCGTCGAAGGCTGAGCTCGCCGCGGGTACAATGCGGGCATGGCCAAACCCAATCCCCTGCAGGAACAGTTGCTCAAGGCCGGCCTGGCCAAGAAGTCCAAGGTCGCCGAAGTCGCGCGTGCGCAGGACAAGGCGCGGCATGCCAAGGGCAGCAAGGATCCGGACGACATCCGCCGCGAAGCCGAGCGCGTGCGCGAAGAAAAGGTTGCCCGCGACCGTGCCCTCGCCGCCGAAGCCAAAGCCAAGGCGCAGGCTGCCGAACTCAAGGCCCAGGCCAGGCAGATCATCAAGGACAAGAAGCTGCCGCCCGCAGGCGACAGCGAATACCGCTTCAGCGCCAATGGCGCCATCCGCACCATCCTGGTCAACGACGAGCTGCGCCGCAAGCTCTCCGCCGGCCAGCTGGTCATCGCCCGCCTGGACGATCGTTACGTGCTGCTGCCGCGCGCCGCGGGCGACAAGGTGCGCGAGCGCCACGCCAGCCTGATCGTGCTCGACCATGGTCTGCCCGCCGGTACGCAGGCCGATGCGCCCTCCTCCGAGGACGACGCCTACTACGCCCGGTTCAAGGTGCCCGACGACCTCATCTGGTGAAGCCCAGGGGCCAGGCGGCCCGTGCAAGCTGCAAGGCCGGCCACGTCTTCTTCAGCCAGACCCGCGCCTGGATGACGGTGATCATGGTCGCCGGCATGGCCATGGTGATGCTTGGCTTCATGCAGGGCATGTACAAGAACAAGCGCCTCAATCTGGGCATCCTTGGCCTGGTCGCGGTGGTGTTCGCCGGCAGCCTGTGGCTGCTGCGCAGCCAGGCCACGGTGGACGACGTGTCCTACATGAAGGCGATGATCCCGCACCACTCCATCGCCATCCTCACCAGCAAGCGCGCCCGCATCGACGACCCGCGCGTGCGCGAGCTCGCGGACGAAATCATCGCCGCCCAGGAGCGCGAGATCGCTGAGATGAAGGCGCTCATCGACGATCTGGAATCGCGCTAGTCACATCGTGCGCAAAGCCACCGTTCACCCTCGGGAAACGGCCCGCGTGCAAGGCTGCTTCTACTTGCAAGCACCAACGCGCTGCGCAGCGCCGGCATTGCCGACGAAGACATCGCCCTGATCGCCCGCTCCGACCTGGAAATGCAGGTCATCCCGGAAGAGTTCCGCGAATCGCGCACCGACTTCATGCCTGCGGCGCTGAAAGGTGCGCTCGGCGGCGGCGCCACCGGCCTGGTGGCGGGCCTGGTGGCCGTGGCGATCCCTCCGCTCGGCGTCACCCTGGCCGGCGTCGCCGCCATTACCGCGGTGGGTGCAGCCGCGGGCACCTGGTCGGCGGCCCTGATGGGCTCTGCCCTGCCCGACCCGGTGCGCCAGAAGTTCGAGGACGAGGTCAAGGCCGGCCGGGTCCTGGTGGTCGTGGATGCCAGCGATGAAGAGCATGCGAAGCTCGAACCCCTGCTTGCCCAGGCGGGAACGCGGCGGATGGCGTTCGAAGAAAGCTCGCAGATGACCTGATCCGGTTTCACGGCCTGAATGCGCGTGCGGGGGCAAGCTGGCCGCCTGCAATTGTCGCCAGGTGCCCCATGCCCCGCCATCTCCGCCTTGTTTACGCCAGCCGCGCCACGTTTCCGCCCATCCGCGACGGCGCGGGCATCCATCCGGAAGTTGCCCGCATCCTGGTGCAGTCGCGCCGCAACAACGCCCGGCAGCGCATCTACGGCGGCCTCTATTACGCCGACGGCAGCTTCTTCCAGTGTCTCGAGGGCCGCGAGGCCGAGGTGCAGGCGCTTTATGATCGCCTGGCCAGCGACGAGCGCCACCGCGATGTGCGCCTGCTCGACCGCCGCGAAATCGACGAACCCAGTTTCGGCGACTGGGCCATGAAACACGTGCCCAATGCCCCCGAGGTCCAGCAGCTGCTGGCCCGCCACGGCCGCAGCGGTTTCGACCCGCACTCCTTCCCGCCGGCCCTGGTGGACGCGATGGTCGGCCTGCTGCTCGAACGTCCCGACATCGCGCCGCCCGGCGAACCGGTAGCCGGCCTTGAGCCAGCAGCGCGGCGCATGCTTCTGGCTCGCGTGGCGGTGGCTACCGGCCTGGTCGCCGCGGTGGGTGCCGCGGCTGCGAACTGGCTGCGCTGAACCCTGCCCCGCCTCAGTCGGGCCAGTGGATCTCCGGCAGCGCTTCGAACGCCGGCTTTGCCAGCAGATGACCCTGGAACAGGTCGATGCCTTCGTCCTGGAGAAAGCGTAGTTCGTCCCGCGTCTCCACACCCTCGGCGATCAACTCTGCCCCGAGGTCGGCGCACAGGCTGACGACGTGGCGAAGGATCTTTTGCCGCCGCGGGTCGGCCGGCAGCCCGCGCACCAGGGCCATGTCCAGTTTCACCAGGTCGGTGGCCACGTCGGCCAGCAGTTTCAGGCCCGAATAGCCGGCACCAAAATCATCGAAGGCGGTGAGGAAACCACGCTGGTGATAGTGCTGCACGATCTCGCGCAGGTGGCCGTGGTCCTCGACCATTTCGCCCTCGGTGAACTCGAAGATGATCTTCTCGACCGGGAAGTCGTAGGTGCGCGCTGCCGCCAGCGTCGTTCGGATGCACAGCTCCGGCCGGTAGACGGCATTGGGCATGAAATTGATGCTGACGTAACCGGGCACGCCGAGGCGGCTGGCCAGTTCGATCGCCTTGACCCGGCAGGCCTGGTCGAACTGGTAACGGGTATCGACATTGACGTGCCTGAAGACCTCGCCCGCGTCCTGCCCGCCCTGCCCGCGCACCAGGGCCTCGTGGGCGAACACCTCCCGCCGCGACAAGCGCAGGATCGGCTGGAAGGCCATGGTGAACGAGAAGCCCAGCCCGGCGCCCTCGCGGCACTCCCGGCAGGCCAGTTCCCGAAAATTCTTCTGCTCCCTCATGCCGCGTCCGGCCCGCAGCCCGGGCACCGGGGGTCCGCGCGCAGGCGGGTCTCACGGAATCGCATCGCCAGCGCATCGAAGTGCAGCAGGCGGCCCGACAGGGGTTCGCCGATGCCCAGCAGCAGCTTGATGGTTTCGGTGGCCTGCAGCAGGCCGATCACGCCGGGCAGCACGCCCAGCACGCCGGCTTCGGCGCAGTTGGGCGCGTCTTCGGCGGCCGGCGGTTCCGGGAACAGGCAGCGGTAACACGGCGCTTCCCCACGCCGGCGGCCGGCGTCGAATACGCTCACCTGCCCTTCGAAACGATGCACCGCGCCGTACACCAGTGGCTTGCCGTGGCGCAGGCAGGCGGCGTTGAGTACGTAGCGAACGGGGAAATTGTCGGCGCCGTCCACCACCACGTCGGCGGCCTGCACCAGGGCGTCCACGGTCTGGTCGGTGACCCGCACGCGTTCGGCCTGCACCTGCACGCGCGGGTTGAGCGCATTGAGCGCATGGCGCGCGGATTCGACTTTTGGCTGGCCGATGCGGTCTTCGGTGTGCAGCACCTGGCGCTGCAGGTTGCTGCGGTCCACCACGTCGTCGTCAGCAACCAGCAGCTGGCCGACGCCGGCCGCGGCCAGGTACAGCGCCGCCGGTGAACCCAGGCCGCCTGCGCCCACCAACAAAACGCGCGATTGCGCGAGCTGCCGCTGGCCTTCCAGCCCGACCTGCGGCAGGCGCAGGTGGCGCGAATAACGTTCCAGGAAATCGGCGTCGTCGGGGACACCACCCGTGGTGGGCAGGTCTTCGCGGCACCAGCCTTCGAAGCCACCGGCGACCGAACACAGGCGCGTGTAGCCGCGATCCCGCAGCGCCTGCGCCGCCAACATGGAACGCCGGCCGCTGCCGCAGATCAGCAGGAGTTCGGCGTCGGTGTCGGGCGTGATGCGCGCGGGCTCGGCTTCGAGCGCGGCACGCGGCACCGGCAGCGCACCTTCGGGCAGGCCCAGTGCGTGTTCGTCCGGTTCGCGCACGTCCAGCAGCCGGCTGCCGCGCGCCATGCGGCGGCGGGCTTCGGCGGGGGTGATTTCTTCGATCGGCGGCATCTTGCCAGTCTAGCCGCGACCCGCCGCGCAGGGCAGGCACTCGACCGCGGTACCGGCCGGAAATTCCCCCGCCCCTTCGGGCAGGACCAGAAGCACGTCGTTGCCGGCGGCGGCGGCCAGGCGGTGTGAGCCGGTGGCATTGTCGGGAACCACCAGCAGCTGGCCGCTGTCGTCCACCTGCAGTCGCCCGCGCATGAATTCGCGCCGGTCGTGGTGCTTGTGCACGGCGTCGGTGAGTTTGGCGCGCCAGTGCGTGCGCGGCTCGTTGCGGCCCTGCAGGCCATCAATCAGGCGCCGCCCAAGCGTCAGAAAAGTCGCCAGCACCGACACCGGGTTGCCGGGCAGGCCCAGCAGCAGCGCCTCGCCCAGGCGCCCGAACAGCAGCGGCATGCCGGGTTTCATGCGCACCTTCCAGAAGTGGGTTTCACCGCGGGCCTGCAGCAGCGCCGGCAGATGGTCCTTTTCGCCAGCGCTGACGCCGCCGCAGGTGATCACCAGGTCGAAGGAGAACGCGGCGTCTTCAAGCATTGAAGCAATGCGCGCCGGGTCGTCGGGCAGGATCGGCCAGGCCACCGGCTCCAGGCCTTCGGCCAGCAGCAGCGTCTGCAGCATGGCGCGGTTGGAGTCGTGGATCTCGCCCGGCGCCAGCGTCTGGCCGGGTGGCTTGAGCTCGTCGCCGGTGGTGAACACGGCGACGGTCGGACGGCGCGCGACGGTGAGTTCGGCCAGCCCCAGCGCGGCGGCCAGGCCCAGGCGCGCGGGGGTCAGCACGTCGCCGGCGGACAGCAGCAAGGTTCCCGGCTGAACATCCTCGCCGGCGCGGCGGATGTGGTCGTTTGCCGAAGGGGCGTGGTCGGTGCTCAAGCGATCACCGTCCAGCCGTGCGTTCTCCTTGATGACGATCGCTTCGGCGCCGGCCGGCAGGGGCGCGCCGGTGGTGATGCGACTGCCCTGCCCCGGCGCCAGCGCCAGGCCCTGGTCGGCGCCGGCGAACTGTTCGCCCACCAGCTGCCAGCCGCCGTCGGGCATCGGCAGGCCGCGCACGGCGAAACCGTCCATGGCCGAATTGTCGAAATTTGGCAGCGCGATCGGCGCCACCAGGTCCTCCGCCAGCACCCGGCCCAGGCCGCGCTGCAGCGGGATGCGTTCGCTGGAAAGCCGGCGGCTGGCCGCGACCCGGTCGATGATTCCGGCGGCTTCGTCGAAGGAAATGCGTGTGGGGAAGTCAGGCGTCATGGGGTCTGATCATAGGCCTCGGGCGTATTGGCATTGCCCAGGCGTGCGGGGGAAATGTCGAGCGTGGCCGCGCACAGGCCAGCCAGGGCGCGGTGTACGGCGGCCTCACCGGCATCGAGCGCGGATGCGCGGCGTCTTGAAGGATGGC
>NZ_CAXBJS010000168.1:0-5609 GCF_963976025.1 uncultured Arenimonas sp. | reverse complement strand
CATCGTGTGCCGGTCTTGCGCGTAACTATGCATACGGCAACAGTATTTATTACCATCGGCTACTGACATTGAGCCCATGGCCCCGCCCATTGAGCGCCGCCTGCCGCAGGACCGCACCGCCGGAAACCTTGCCCGCCCGGTTCTGTCGAACCCTGGCGACCTCCTGGCTATGGCTGATGCTGACCGCGACCGCGGCCGCGGCGCCGCCGGCGCAACTGGGCCCCGGGGACCAGGAACTGGACCTGCTGCCCTACCTGTCGGTGCTCGAGGACCCGGGCAAGTCCCTGCAACTCGATGACCTGCTGAAATCCGACGGCGCCCGCCGCTTCGAACCGCTGGGCGACCGTACCGCAAGCTTTGGCTACAGCCGTTCGGCCTGGTGGCTGCGCGCCTCGGTCACCAATACCTCCGGCCAGCCGCGCGACATGATGCTGCGCCAGAGTTACGTGCTGCTCGACTATTTCGACCTCTACCTGGTGCACCAGGGCCGGGTGCTCAAGCGCTGGACCACCGGCGACACCCTGCCCTATTCCACCCGGCCGATTCCGCACCGCGATTACCTGTTCCCGCTGACCATCGAACCCGGCCAGACCCTCGACATCTACCTGCGCGCCCGCTCGGACGGGCCGGTGAACGCCACCCTGGGCCTGTATTCGCCCGAAGCCCTGGTGCCCGCGCTGGCCGCCGAACAGCTGGCGATGGGCGCGCTGTTCGGCAGCTTCGTGCTGCTGGCGCTGTGCACCGCCCTGCTCTATGGCTTCGTGCGCGACGAAGCCTTCGCTTATTACCTGTGTTACGTGCTGTGTTACGGCGGCTACATGGCCGTGTTCAACGGCATCGCCCAGCAGCACCTGTGGCCGGAAACACCTTCGCTGTGGGGCGTGGGCCAGGTGGTGCTGCTGATGCTGGCGCTGCATTTCCTGCTGCTGTTCTCGCGCAGCCTGCTGCGTGCCAAGGGCCGTTCGCGCTGGCTCGACCGTGCCTTCCTGGTCCTGCAGACGGTGATCTTCGCGCTGATGCTGGCCGCGCCCTTCGTTTCCTACGGCACGCTGGTGCGCCCGATCACCTTCACCGTGGCCACGACGGTATTCATGGTCGTGGCCATCGGCATCACCGGCCTGAGGGCGCGCCAGGCGGCGGCCGGCTACTTCCTGCTGGCCTGGTCGGTGTTCCTGGTGGGCGTGCTGCTGTACCTGGCCAAGTCGGTCGGCCTGCTGCCGCACACCTGGCTGACCCAGTACGGCTTCCAGATCGGCACCATCTTCGAGTTCGTGCTGCTGTCGGTCGCGCTGGGCATCCGCGTCAAGGAAATCCGCGCGCAAAGCCGCACCGACAGCCTGACCGGGCTGGCCAATCGCAGCCGTTATGACGAACTGGTCGAACAGGCCTTTGCCCAGGCGCGTGCGGCCGGAACCACACTGGGGCTGCTGGTCATCGACGTCGACCACTTCAAGCGGGTGAACGACTCCCACGGCCATGCCGTCGGCGACCGCGTGCTTGAAGGCGTCGCCGAATCCCTGCGTCGCCAGCTGCCGGCGCAGGCCGTGGCCAGCCGCTACGGCGGAGAAGAATTCGTGGTGCTGGTGCCACGCACCGACGCCGCCTCCCTGATGGCGCTGGCCGAAAAGCTGCGCCGCGCCATCGCCGAAAGTTCACCGGGCATCCCGGTCACCGCCAGCGTTGGCGTGGCCAGCACCGCCGACCACGCCTTCGCCGATCCGCGCGGCCTGTTCCGCGCCGCCGACGAAGCGCTGTACGCGGCCAAACGTACCGGCCGCGACCGCGTGGTGGGCTGGAACGATCAGCTGCCCCGGCATCCGGCGGCCCCGCTGGCAGTCACTCCGTGAACCCCGGAAGCGCCGGCGCCACGCTGCGCTCGCTCGCCTTGCTGCTGCTGGCCCTGGCATTGCCGGCCGTGGCCCAGGACGTTTCCAGCGACCCGGCCAACCGTCTTTCGCCGCTGAAGGTGCCCGCCGGCAGCCCGCCCACCTTCACCATCTTCACGCCCCGCGACGGCCTGGGCGATGAAATCTGGAGCACCGTCGGACAGGGCCCGGACGGCTTCGTCTGGGCGGGCTCGGCGTCCAGCCTGTCGCGTTTCGACGGCTACCGCTGGCACGACATCCCCGATGCCCCGGGCCGCAGCCTGGTGCGCGACATGGCCAATGACCGCCAGGGCCGGCTGTGGGTCATCTTCGAGCGCGAGGGCCTGGCCTACTACGACGGAAAGGGCTGGCACCGGGTTGGCGAGGCGCGTTTCCACCAGCGGTTCTCGACCGTGGGCGAGGGCGAATCGCGCGAACTCTGGGTGGCCCACAACGATGGCCTGGCGCGGCTTGAAGGCGACACCTGGGTCGAAGACCCGGGCAATCCCGTGGGCAATCTTGGCCGCGCCATCGCTTTCGCGCGGACCGCCAGCGTGGGCGGCGAGCCGCGCGAATGGCTGGCCACCGCCGATCGCGGCCTGTGGTACCGGCGCGCCAGCAGCGAAGCCTGGCGCCGCCACGAACACCCGGCCCTGGCCAACCTGGCGCTGACCGATATCAAGCGGGTCCAGGACAAGGGCGTGGAGTCGCTGTGGGTGGTCAGCTACGGCGGCGGCGTGGCGCGACTGCGCGGCAACCAGATGCGCCTGTGGCGCGCCGAAACCGGCGAGCTGCCCACCGAAGCACTGTACTCGGCCGTCGCTACCCATGATGCCGATGGCGAAGCGCAGGTGTGGATGGCGTCGCGCGCGGGCCTGCTGCGTTTCCGCGGCGAACGCGTCGACGTGTTCGACCGTCGCCACGGACTGCCCGCCGATGCCGTGCGTGGCGTCAAACTCCAGCACGACAGCGACGGCGTCGAATCGCTGTGGCTGGCCACCGAAGGCGGCGTTGCCCGCGCCACGCTGGCGGCCAGCCCCTGGAACACCGTGTCCCTGCTTGGCGCCGCCGACAACGGCAGCTTCGGCGTGCTGGTCGAGCCCGACGGTCGCGGCAGCGAACGCCTGTGGGTGGGCTCGTCGCGCGACGGGCTGGCGCTGCTTGAACAGGGCAACTGGCGCTATTTCCGGCAAGGTCCCGGCGGACTGCCGGCCCGGTCGGTGCGCGGCCTGTGGCGCCTTCCCGGCAACGACGGCCGGCAGCACCTGGTGTTGTCCCAACCCGGCGCGCCCCTGTTCGAAATCGACGGCGATTTCGAGGTCCGGCCCATCGACGTGCCCTGGCCGACACAACCGGAGACAGGTGCCAACCATGTCATCGCGCGAAGCGTCGACGGCCAGGTGGAATGGTGGGCCGCCACCAACCATGCCGGCGTGCACCGGCTGCGCGGCGGCGAGTGGACCAGCTTTCGCCATCTGGGCGACGAAGGGCATGGCTCGGTGCACTGGCTGCTGGCGCAGACCGACGCGCAAGGTCGCCAGTGGCTGTGGGCCGCGGACTCGCGCGGCATCGCGCGCTTCGACGGCCAGCGCTGGCAGCGCCTGAACGGCGACCTGGGCCTGCCCCGCGACGGCTTCCGTTCGCTGTCGCTCTACGAAGAAAACGGCCGCGACGTGCTCTGGGGCAGCAGCACCCACCACGGCATCGTGCGCCTGGACGTGCAGGATCCCCTGCGCCCGCAGCGGATCACCCGGGACGGGCCACCGCCGCCGCCCGATCCCACCATCTACAGCACGCTGCGCGACAGCCAGGGGCGCATCTACGTGTGCACCAACAACGGCGTGCAGCAGCTCACCCCGCGAGCGGAAGGCGGCTGGGACGAACGCGTGTTCCGCCGCCGCGACGGCCTGGTGCACGACGAATGCAACACCAACTCGCAATTCATCGACAGCCACGACCGCTACTGGGTTGGCACCCTGGGCGGCCTGTCCATGTACGACCCGAACCTGAGCCTGCCCGGCCCGGCGCGTTCGCCCAAGCCGCTGCGCCTTACCGCGGTGCGACTGGATAACGAAACCGTGGCCCTGCCGGCCGACGGCGCGCTGCGCCTGCCCGCGGGCCAGCATGAACTGCGCGTCGAATACAGCCTGCTCACCGGCCTGCGCGAACGCGAGTCGATGTATCGCACCCAGATGCTGGGCCTGGAAGCCAGGCCCGGCGCCTGGACCACCCAGCACGACCGGACCTTCTCGGGGCTGGCGCCGGGTGACTACCGGCTACGCATCCAAGCGCGCGACTTCGCCGGCATCGAAGCGACGCCGATCGAACTGGCGGTGACGGTGCCGCCGCTGTGGTGGCAGCAGGCCTGGCTGCAGGGCCTGGCCGTGGTCGCGCTTCTGATTGCCAGCCTGGTGCTGGTGGCGCTGTACAACCGCGGCCTGCGCCGGCGCCAGCGGCAGCTGCGCCAGGAAGTGGCCGAGCGCACGTCCGCGCTAAACGACGCCAACCAGCGCCTGACCGAGCTGTCCTACCTCGACCCGCTGACCGGCATCGCCAACCGCCGCCGCCTGGTCGAGGCCATGAAGGCGGAAATGCAGCGCGCGCAGGACCAGCAAAAACCACTGGGCCTGATCGTCGCCGACGTCGACCATTTCAAGCAGTACAACGACCGCTTCGGCCACCTCGCCGGCGACGCCGCGCTGCGCGCCATCGCCACCGCCATGGGCAGCGCCATGCGCGAACAGGACCTGGTGGCGCGGTTTGGCGGCGAAGAGTTCGCCTGCCTGATGATCGACGCCGACCTGGCCACCGTGCAGCGCGTGGCCGAACGCATGCGCCTGCTGGTTGAAGCCCTGCCGCCACGCGCCCTGGGCAACGACAGCCAGACCCTGACCATCAGCGCCGGCGTGCTGAGCGCGATTCCCCTGGCCGGCCAAAACCCGGAAGACCTGCTGCACATGGCCGACCAGGCGCTCTACGAAGCCAAGGCCGGCGGCCGCAACCGCGTCTTCGCCGCCGCCCGGGCCTGAGCCCCGGCCGCGGCATCAGGGGTCGGCGCGCCCCACCGAGGTCGGATAACCCAGCGCCACCCAGCCGCCGATGCCTTCCCACAGCACCGCGGTATTGGTGAAGCCCTTCTCGCGCAGGAACTTGTTCACCGAATCGGCGGCGGCGCGCGGGCATTCGCAGTAGCTGATGATCCAGGTGCCGTCGGTGGGCAGCGCCGCGACCACGGCTTCCGGGTCGGAGTAATACGGGATGGGCACCGAACCCTTGATGTGCGCCAGCTGCCACATGGACGCGACGCGGGTGTCGAGCAGCACCATCCGGCGCTTTTCCTTCAGGATGCGGTCCAGGTCGGCGGCAGTGATGTAGTGGCCGTTCTTGAACTCGAACTCGGGCGCTTCGGCGTCGGGGTTGAGCACCGCGTCGGCCAGCGCCGGCGGCGGCACCAGCGGGCGCGGCTCGGCGTTCCAGCCGGTGGCGCGGCTGCGCAGGAAGGCGGTGACGTCGTCCATCTGGGTCGGCGACAGCGTGCCGGCGAAGCCTTCCATCGGCGTGCCGTCGCGGCCGTGTTCGATGGCATAACGCAGGAAGTTGTCGGGCGTGGAGGCCAGCATGGCCGGGTTGCCGAGCGCGGTGCCGGTGATGCCCTCGCCCTCCTCGCCGTGGCAGCTGGCGCAGTGCTGTGCGTACACGCCGGCGCCGGCTTCCGCATCGCCCGCCACGCGCTCGCTGCCGACG
>NZ_CAXBJS010000167.1:0-5799 GCF_963976025.1 uncultured Arenimonas sp. | reverse complement strand
CGGCATCCGGCTGCCCGGGCGCTTTCGCCGGCAGCTGCGCAAGTGTTCCTGGACGGTGCGTGCCGACACCTGTTTCGACGCCGTCGTCGCCGCCTGCGCCTGCGCCCCACGCCCGGGCCAGGACGGCACCTGGATCCTGCCGGCGATGCGCGAAGCCTACGGCCGCCTGCACCGGCTCGGGCACGCCCACAGCATCGAAGTCTTCGACGGCGACAGCCTGGTCGGCGGCCTTTACGGGGTGGCCTCCGGCGAAATGTTCAGCGCCGAAAGCATGTTCAGCGGCCAATCCGGGGGCTCGAAGGTGGCGCTGGCGGCGCTGGGCCACTGGCTGACCGGCTGGGGCTGGCCCCTGATCGACGCCCAGATCAGCAACCCGCACCTGGTGTCGCTCGGCGCTTATGAAATGCCGCGGGCCAGCTACCTGGCGCGCCTGGCGGTGCTGGCCGGGCGTCCGGGACGCCCGGGAAGCTGGTCCGGACTGCCGCCGCTGGCGGCAGCATCACTGGCAGGCGTCAGCGGCGGTTAACCAAATTTTTGCAAGTGGGGCAAGGAGATGGCAGAATCACCGGCTTCCAAGCGCGGTTCCCCCGCCCAGCGAAACAGAGAATGTCCAAAGACGATTGCATTGAATTCGAAGGTACGGTTCTCGAGACCCTCCCGAACACCATGTTCCGGGTCAAGCTCGAGAACGGCCATGTCATCACGGCCCACATTTCCGGCCGCATGCGCAAGAACTACATCCGCATCCTGACCGGTGACAAGGTCAAGGTCGAGATGACGCCCTACGACCTGACCAAGGGTCGCATCACCTACCGCATGAAATAATCACACGGTAGCGGGGAGCAGCTTCTCGGGCTCGGCCTGGGAATCGACCACCAACTCCCCGTCGCGTACGTCCACCGACACGCGACCGCCGTTGGCCAGCTTGCCGAACAGCAGTTCGTCCGCCAACGGCCTCTTGATCTTGTCCTGAAGCAGACGCGCCATCGGGCGTGCGCCCATCTGCGGGTCGAAACCGTGCTGGGCCAGCCACTGCCGCGCTTCCGTCGTCGCCGAGAGGCTGACGTGCTTTTCGTGCAGCTGCGCTTCGAGTTCGATCAGGAACTTGTCGACCACGCGCAGGATGTGGTCCAGCCCCAGCGAGCCGAACTGGATGATGCCGTCCAGGCGGTTGCGGAACTCGGGCGTGAACGCCTTGCGGATCACTTCCATCGCGTCGGTGGTGTGGTTCTGTTCGACGAAACCCATGGTGCGGCGCGAGGCCTGGGCGGCGCCGGCATTGGTGGTCATCACCAGCACCACGTTGCGGAAGTTGGCTTCGCGGCCGTTGGTGTCGGTCAGCACGCCGCGGTCCATGACCTGCAGCAGGATGTTGAACACGTCCGGGTGCGCCTTTTCGATTTCGTCGAGCAGCAGCACGCAGTGCGGGGTCTTGACGATCTTTTCGGTCAGCAGGCCGCCCTGGTCGAAGCCGACGTAACCCGGGGGCGCGCCGATGAGGCGGCTCACCGAGTGGCCTTCCATGTATTCGGACATGTCGAAACGCACCAGCTCGATGCCCAGCTGCATCGCCAGCTGCTTGGTGACTTCGGTCTTGCCCACGCCGGTGGGACCGGCGAACAGGAAGTTGCCGATCGGCTTGTCCGGGCTGGCCAGGCCGGAGCGGGCCAGCTTGATCGCCGAGACCAGGGTCTCGATGGCCGGGTCCTGGCCGAAGATGACCATCTTGAGGTTGCGCTCGAGGTTTTCGAGCACGTCCTTGTCCGAGGCGCTGACCTGCTTGGTCGGGATGCGCGCCATCTTGGCGACGATCAGCTCGATTTCCTCCACGTCCACGACCTTCTTGCGCAGCTCGTCGGTGAGCAGGCGCTGGCGGGCGCCGGCTTCGTCGATCACGTCGATGGCCTTGTCGGGCAGCAGGCGGTCGTTGATGTGCTTGACCGAAAGGTCGACCGCCGCCTGCAGCGCGTCGGACGCGTATTCGACGTCATGGTGCTTCTCGAAGCGGGTCTTGAGCCCGTGCAGGATCGCCACGGTTTCGGCCACGGTGGGCTCGACCACGTCGATCTTCTGGAAACGACGGGCCAGCGCGCGGTCCTTTTCGAACACGCCGCGGTATTCCTGGAAGGTGGTCGAACCGATGCAGCGCAGTTCGCCGTTCTGCAGCACGGGCTTGATCAGGTTGGAAGCGTCCATGGTGCCGCCCGAAGCCGAACCGGCGCCGATGATGGTGTGGATCTCGTCCACGAACAGGATCGCGCCCGGTTCCTTCTTGATCTGCTGGATGACCGCCTTCAGGCGCTTCTCGAAGTCGCCGCGGTACTTGGTGCCGGCCACCAGCGCGCCCAGGTCGAGCGAATAGATGGTGGCGTCCTTCAGGACCTCGGGCACCTTGCCTTCGACGATGCGCCAGGCCAGGCCCTCGGCCAGCGCGGTCTTGCCCACGCCGGCCTCGCCGACGTAGAGCGGGTTGTTCTTGCGGCGGCGGCACAGCACCTGGATGGTGCGCTCGACTTCGTCTTCGCGGCCGATCAGCGGGTCGATCTTGCCCTCGCGGGCCAGTTCGTTGAGGTTGGCGGCGAATTCCTCGAGCGGGTTGCCCTTGGCTTCACCGCCCTCCTCGCCCTCGGGCTTGGCTTCAGGCGCGGGCTTGTCCTCGGGGCCATCGCCGATCTTGGCGATGCCGTGGGACAGGTAATTGACCACGTCCAGGCGGGTGATTTCCTGCTGGTTGAGGAAATACACCGCATGCGAGTCCTTCTCGCCGAAGATCGCCACCAGCACGTTGGCGCCGGTGACCTCCTTCTTGCCCGAGGACTGCACGTGGTAGACGGCGCGCTGCAGCACCCGCTGGAAACCCAGGGTCGGCTGCGTATCGCGCGGGTCGTCGGCCGGAAGCACCGGTACGGTGTCGGCGATGATCTGGCGAAGCCCGGTGGCCAGGCGCGGCTGGTCGGCCCCGCAGGCCTTGAGCACGCCGGCGGCGGACGGGTTGTCCAACAGCGCCAGCAACAGGTGCTCGACCGTCATGAACTCATGGCGGGCTTCGCGGGCCTGCTTGTAACACTGGCCGATGGTGTATTCGAGGTCCTTGCTGAACATGCTCTGCTCCGGAACGTTTGCTCCGATATGGGGCCAGCCTAGGCTTTTTCCATGGTGCACAACAGGGGGTGCTGGTGCTCCCTGGAGAACTCGTTGACTTGCGTTACCTTCGATTCAGCCACTTCGCGTGTGTAGACGCCGCAAACACCCTTGCCGCGGGTGTGGACGTGCAGCATCACCTGGGTGGCCTGTTCGCGGTTCAGGGCAAAGAAAACCTGCAGGACCTCGACCACGAAGTCCATGGGCGTGAAGTCATCGTTGAGCAGGACGACCTGGTACAGGGGCGGCCGGACGACCTCGGGCTTGGTCTCGACCGCCACGCCATGGTCGTGTTCGCGTTCGGGTGGGCGATTCTGGGACATGGGGCAAGTATAAGATGGACGGGCCGGATCCCGCCGGCAATCGCCCCGGAGCGCCCAAATGCCTTTTCGCCTCACCCTGATCGCCCTTGCCCTGCTGGCCGGCCCCGTCCTGGCCGCGGACCATGACGCCGTCGTGAAAGCCCAGCTTGAATCCAAGGGCACGCCCTTCACGATCGACGACGACGGCGACTTCCAGATCACCGTGCGCGTCGACGACAAGCGCACCCAGCTGGTCTGGGTCCGGTCCGCGGTCGAAGCCACCGACCACCACAAGGTCCGCGAAATCTGGTCGCCCGGCTACCGCGCGCCCACCGGCGACTTCACCGCGGCCATCGCCAACGACCTGCTCGAGCGCAGCAACAACCTCAAGCTCGGCGCCTGGGTGAAGCAGGACGACGTGGCCATGCTGGTCATCAAGATCCCGGCCGACGCCAGCGCCGACGCGCTGGACGAGGCGATCGACCTGGCCGCCGCCTCGGCCGACGTGGTCGAGCGCGAACTGCTGGGTTCCGACGAGCTTTGACCTACCGCAGCGGCCGCTTCTGGCAACCCGACGTCACCGTCGCCACCGTCGTCGTGCGCGACGGTCGCCTGCTGGTGGTCGAGGAACAGGTGCAGGGCGCGCTGGTGCTCAACCAGCCCGCCGGCCACCTGGAACCCGACGAAAGCCTGCTCGAAGCGGCCCGCCGCGAAACCCTGGAAGAAACCGGCTGGGAGGTCGAACTGACCGCCTTCATCGGCGCCTACCAGTGGACCTCGCCGCGTGACGGCAAACATTTCCTGCGCATGGCCTTTGCCGCCGAACCACTGCGGCACGACCCGGAACGGCCGTTGGACGAAGGTATCGTGCGTGCGTTCTGGCTGACCCCGGGCGAGCTGGCGGCCGAGTCAGCCCGGCATCGCAGCCCGCTGGTCTGGAAGGTCGCCGACGACTTCCTGGCCGGGCGGCGCCTGCCCCTGAACGCCCTCACCCACGTCGCATGAGCCCTGCCCGGATCATCGTCGGCCTGTCCGGCGGCGTCGATTCGTCCGTGGCGGCGCTGCTGCTGCAGCGCCAGGGCGAGTCGCTGGCCGGGCTGTTCATGCAGAACTGGGACGATGACGGCGACGGCGAATGCCGGGCGGAAGACGACCGCCGGGACGCGCTGCGCATCGCCGGCCTGCTGGGCATCCCGTTTCACAGCCGCAACTTCGCCGCCCAGTACTGGGCCGATGTCTTCCAGCATTTCCTGGACGAATACCGCGCCGGGCGAACGCCCAACCCGGACGTGCTGTGCAACCGCGAGATCAAGTTCAAGACCTTCCTGGACGAAGCCCGCTCCCTGGGTGCCGAGGCCATCGCCACCGGCCACTACGCCCGGGTCGAACAGCGCGAGGGCCGCTGGGCCCTGCTGCGCGGCGTCGATACCGGCAAGGACCAGAGTTATTTCCTGCACCAGCTGGGCCAGGAGCAGCTGGCCGCCACCCTGTTCCCGATCGGCCACCTGCCCAAGGCGGAAGTGCGCCGGCTGGCTGCCGAGGCCGGGCTGCCGACCGCAGCCAAGAAGGACTCCACCGGCATCTGTTTCATCGGCGAACGCGACTTCCGCGAGTTCCTGGGCCGCTACCTGCCGGCCCGGCCGGGCGAAATCCGCGATCCCGATGACGTGGTGGTCGGTGAGCACGCCGGCTGCTGGTACTACACCCTGGGCCAGCGTGAAGGCCTGCACATCGGCGGCGTGCGCGGCCGCCCGGCCGCGCCCTGGTTCGTGGTGGCCAAGGACGTGGCCAACAACGTCCTGGTCGTCGACCAGGGCGGCAACAGTCCCTACCTGCTTTCGACCCGGCTGCGCTCGGAGCCGGCGCACTGGGTCGCCGGCGCGCCCGAATCGGCCCGTTTCGACTGCACCGCCAAGACCCGCTACCGCCAGGACGACCAGGCCTGCACCGTGGAGGTGGACGCGGACGGGTCGCTTTCCGTAGCCTTCGCGTCCCCGCAGCGCGCGGTCACGCCCGGCCAGTCCGTGGTGCTCTACCGCGACGATGAATGCCTGGGTGGCGCCGTGATCGCCGCCACCGATGCCCCCCTGGAAAGGAAAACCGCCCCGCCATGAAGGATCGCGCCCTCGCCCTCGCCGGCCTGCTGCAGGCCGTGCAGCTGGTGCAGCAGATGGCCCAGACCGGCCAGGCCGAATCGGCGCCGCTGGCCGCCAGCATCGACAGCCTGTTCCGCTTCGACGCCGAAACGCCCGAAGCCGTGTTCGACGGCGCGGCGAAACTGCGTCCCGGGCTCGAGCGCCTGGCCGGCCAGCTCGATGGCGGCGCCGGACGCGACGCGGCCCTGACCCGCATGGCC
>NZ_CAXBJS010000166.1:0-5846 GCF_963976025.1 uncultured Arenimonas sp. | reverse complement strand
ACGCAGCCGCACAGGTTGAAGTTGGCGCTGCGATAGCAACAAGTGTATGAATTTTAAAGAAATCTGGCGGAGAGGGAGGGATTCGAACCCTCGAGGCGCTATAAACGCCTGCCTGATTTCGAGTCAGGTACATTCAACCGCTCTGCCACCTCTCCGGACCCGGCGCTGCGGTTGCTGGCGCCGGGCCCGCCATTATAGGGGGGCCGGGGCCGGCCCGCCAGCCTCAGGGACCCGTTGCCGCACTACCCCCCTTGGGCATGAAGAAGAACTCGCCGCTTTCGTGGCCGGCGTAGCGGATCGGCGCGTATTCGGGCATCTGCGCCAGCGGCGCGTCCATGGCGCCCAGGGCCAGCGAGGTGGCCACTTCCTGGAACAGGCGCTGGCCTTCGAGCAGGCGGTCGTTGTCCTGCAGCACGTTCAGGAAGGCGCGTGCGAAGTAGCTGTGCTTGCCGCTGCCGGTGTCGGGCACCGGCATTACCCCGCCCGAGGTGAGCGCGGTGCGGCTGCGGCCCTCGGCCATGGCCTTGACCCAGGCGTTCCACTTGTCGGGCGGCATCGTGCCGGTGGCGAAGGTCGGCACCGAGGCGCGCGTCATCGTGCCCGAATAGCAGGAGTCGGCGACCACCAGCACGTGTTTGGCGGCGACGGTGTTGAGGATGTCGCTGACCACGGCGTTGGAGATCCAGGACTTTGGATTGCCCTGCACGCCGTCGGTGGGCACCCAGTAACCCTGGCCCTGGGCATCGATCTCGCCGTGGCCGGCGTAGTAGATAAGCAGGTTGTCTTCGGGCTTGAGCTTCTCGCGCATTTCGTTGAGCGCGGTCAGCAGTTCCAGGCGGGTCGCGTTGTGCACGACGGTGGTTTCATAACCGTAGCGGCTGCGCAGCATGTTGGCGACGGCGTTGGCGTCGTTCACCGCGCTTTGCAGGGTCGGGTAACCCGCGTCGCGGTAGCTGTTGTTGCCCACGACCACCGCATGGTAACGGCCAAGCTTGACGCCGCGCGGCACCGTGCCCGCCGTCGCCGGCGCGGCCGTCATCGGCGCGCTGCCGCCGCCCGCCTGGGGCAGCAGTGTGAAGTCGAGCTGGGCGCGGGCACCGCCGGTGTCCACCGCCGCCACCTGCACCTGGGCACCGCCGGCCGGCACCTCGACTTCGGCGCTGAAGGCCCCGTTGGCGCCGATCGGCGCCGGCTTGCCGTTGATGGTGATCTCGCGCACCAGCTGCGGGGCGGTGACGCGGCCGACGATCTTGCGCGTGCCGGGGCCGCCGCGGTAAACGGCGGTATTGCGGCCGCGGGTGGCCACGAACACCGGATCGAGGATTTCCAGGCGCGGCGCGCTGGCCAGCATCGCGCCACCGCTGCCGGCCTGGCGTTCAAGCGCGGCCAGCTGGGTGCGCTGGTCGTTGATCTGTTCCTGCTGGGTCAGCAGCTGGTTTTCCAGCAGCTGGGTCAGCTGGTCGTCGCGGCTGGCGCGGGCGTCGGCCAGGCGCTGTTCGGTGCGCGCCAGTTCCTGGCGGGTCTGCTGCAGGGCGCTTCGTCGTTGCACGAGCTCCTGTTCGAGCTTGCGCACCTGTTCACGCAGCGCGGCCGATTCGGCTTCGCCCTCTTCCACCTGCTGCTGCAGGCCGGAAATGCGCTCGTCCTTGGCGCGGATCTCGACCTGCACCACCGACGCGTACAGCAGTTCGTCTTCGATGCCGGAGGCTTCGCGGTAGAGGTTGAGCGCGGCGGCCTGGTCCTGGGCCACGCCCAGGCCCTGTTCGTACAGGAAACCCAGGTTGATCTTGGCGCGGCCGTAGCCCTGTTCGGCGGCCTTCTTGAACCACTGGAAGGCCATGCCGTAGTCGGGCGCGGTGCCCAGGCCCTTGGCGTAGATCTCGCCGACGTTGTTCTGCGCTTCCGGGCTGCCCGCCATGGCGCCCTCGAGCCAGACCTTCAGCGCCGTCTGGTAGTTGGCGCGGTCGTAGGCGACGTATTCGCCGCCGCGGATTTCGCAGTCGGCCTGGGTCGTGCGCACCGGGCGCCGCGCGCTGAGGTAGGTCGCCTGGCGGCCGAGCTTGCGAATCTGCCCGGGCAACAGACAGTCCACGATCATCAGGTCTTCGGCATTGCGCACCGCCGCCTGGGCTGGCGCAGCCGGCCAGCCCGCGAGCAGCACGAGGGCGAAACCGAACGCAAAAACGGAGAAGCGGGAAAGGACCGGACACACATCGGGCAGGTTCATTGGCATGGCTCCCAAGGAAGCAATGCGACCCGCGCCGAGACCGCTTGCAGCGGCGCGTCAGCCGCTATACTCGTGCCGCCGTTATAGCGGCATCGCAGGGGAAAAGCGATGGACAGTCGGGGCAAGGTCGCGGGTCGCCGACGAACGGCCGGCTCGCGGTTTCAGCGATTCCTTTCGTGTTCCACACTCGCCTTGCTGGCGCTGTTGTGCGCGCTGGCCCCTGGCCAGTCGCAGGCGCAGGCGCTCCCCTGCAGCATCGTGCCGCTGACCGCCACCGACCAGACCGGACCGGCGGGCACGCCGCTGCTGTTCGGCTTCCAGGCCCAGGGCGGCTGCGCGGCGCTGGTGAACGTGGTCGCCACAATCAATCCGCCCGACAACACCGGCGGCGCCACCGTGGCCCCGGCCGGCAACTTCGACGTGGCGCCGGTGACACCCACCGACATCACCCTGACCCTGGGCCCCAACCCCGGCCAGACGGGCACGGTCACCGTGTCCTGCCCGACCGGCGGCTGCAACAACTCCATCGTTTACACCTTCCGCACCAGCAACGAGTTCGTTTACGACAACGCCACGCTTTCAAGCGTTGTCACCAACCAGATCCGCGACTTCAGCGTCGCCACCAGCCTGTTCCTCAACGGCGCGCCGGCGACGCTGGCCAGCAACTTCACCAACATCACCAATGCCAGCGCCTACGGTCCGCGACCGGCCAATGCCTCGGGCGTTTCGACGCTGACCGAAAGCATCCCCATCGCCGGCAACTACGTGGTGCGCGCCAACATCGTCTGCCCCACAGCCTTCGTTCTCCCGGGCTGCGCCGCCGTGCCGCCGGTGGACTTCAACGTGCTGGTCGAACCCGTGTCGCTGGACCCGGTGACGCCGCTGGCGACGACGGCCTTCGCAGGCATTTCCCAGACGCTCACCGTTTCCTACGGCAGCGCCAGTTTCAACGGCCCCACCGGCACGCCCATCAGCTGGGTGCTCGCCAGCCAGCCGGCGGGCGGTGACGCCACGCTCAACGGCGCCAACCTGCTGGGCGGCGAAAGCGACGCGGTCTTCAGCGCGACAGTGCCGGGTGTCTACACGGTGCAGGCCAGCGTCGCCTGCGCGGTGTGCGCGGTGAACACGCGCACCTTCAACATCACCGTCTCGGCGGCGCCGCCGCCACTGAACCTGGCGACCGCCAGCGCCAACCCCGCGCCCGGCACCGCTGGCGTGCCGCAGGTCTTCAGCGTGCAGCTGGACCTGGCCGGCGCGCCGGTGCCGGCCGAGTCGATCCAGTGGACCGCCGGCGCGCCCTTCAGCCCCGCCAGCGCCACGTCGGTCACCGACGGCAGCGGCATCGCGACGGCCAGCTTCACCCCATCGGCAGCCGGCAACTATCCGGCCGCGATCACCGCCACTTTCGACCCCGACGGCGTGCCGGCCAGCGGCGATGAGCTGTCCGTTTCCTTCGATGCCGCCATCGCCGCGGCGCCCGGCCTGGCCATCGCCGGCGGTGACGGCCAGCAGGCCGCGCCCGGCAACGCGTTCGAACTGCCGCTGGTGGTGCTTGCCGACAACAGCGGAACGCCCGCTGCCGGCGTGGGCATCACCTGGGCCGTGGCCGGCGACGCCGTGCTCGTCCCGGGCGGCCCGACCGATGCCTCCGGCCAGGCCAGCGCCACGGTGACCGCGGGCGCCGGCACCGGCCCGGTGACGGTCACCGCCACCCGCCAGGATGCCGCCACCGCCAGCGTCAGCTTCAGCCTGACGGTGGCCGCGCCGGGTTCGCTGCAGCCGGTTTCCGGCGACGGCCAGAGCCTGCAGGCCGGCCAACCCTCCGCGCCCCTGGTGGTGCGCCTGCTCGACGGCGCCGGCAACCCGGTCGCTGGTGCCACGGTCAACTGGACCACCGACAACGGCACCCTGGAAGCCAGCAGCACCACCACCGACGGCAGCGGCGAAACCAGCACCCGGCTCACCCTGGAAACCAGCGGCGAAGCCGAGGTGACCGCAACCTCGCCCCTGGCCACCGCGCCGGCGGTCTTCCGGCTGCGCGGCGCGCTGGCCAGCCTGGCCGGGCTGGACCCGACCCAGGCACAGGTGGCGGCGGCCGTGGACAACTTCTGCCCGGCGCTGGCCGGCCTGCCTTCGCGCACGCCGGACCAGGAAGACCTCTACCAGCGCTGCCAGGACCTGGCCCGCGCCGCGGCGCTGGATCCGGCGGCCACCGTGCTGGCGCTCGACCAGCTGATGGCCGACGTCGCCCTGGCCCAGGCCAATGCGGCCTTCGCCGCGGCGCACTCGCAGTTCCAGAACCTGCGCGCGCGCATCGCGGCGTTGCGCAGCGGCACCCAGGGCACCGACTTCGGCGGCCTGGCGCTGACCACGCCGCAGGGCCTGTTCTCGCTGGGCCTGCTCACCCAGGCCCTGGGCGACGAAGACCCGGTGCCGATGGAAGTCGGCGCCGACTTCAGCCGCTGGGGCTTTTTCGCCTCCGGTACGCTGGGCCGCGGCGAAGTCGATCCCGGCCAGGTCGACCCGGCCTACGACACCGACATCGAAGGCATCAGCGCCGGCGTCGATTACCGCTTCAGCGACCGCCTGATCCTGGGCGGCGCGCTGGGCCTGACCCGGCAGGACACCACCCTGCCCGGCGGCCGCGGCGAAGTCGAAACCTCGGGCTGGAGCGTGTCCGGCTACACCACCTTCTACCAGCCCGACAGCTGGTACGTGGACGGCGTGCTGACCTGGGGCCGCAACGACTACGACATGCTGCGCACCATCCGCTACACCCTGCCCCTGCCCGGCGGCGGCACCCAGGAAATCGACCAGCGCGCCGTGTCTTCGTCCGAAGGCGACCTGCTGTCGATGGCGTTCACCTTCGGCCGCGACTTCAACCGCGGCGCCTGGGGCCTGGGCCCCTACGGCCGCCTGCTGTTCACGCGCATCGACTTCGAGGTGATCGAAGAAAGCCTGCAGCCCGGCCCCGGCTCGGGCCTGGGCCTGCGCATCGAACAGCGCGAGCTCGAATCACTGGCCAGCGTGCTCGGCGGCAAGCTCACCTACACCCACAGCACCAACTGGGGCGTGCTGATGCCGCACCTGCAGCTGGAATGGGAGCACGAGTTCCGCGACGACCCACAGGCGCTGGAGGCCCGCTTCCTCAACGACCCCACCGGCTCGGTGATGCTGCTGCGCGGGGACGAGCTCGACACCGACTACTTCCGCATCGGCCTGGGCATGTCGATGGTGCTGACCAAGGGGCGTTCGGGCTACTTCTACTACGAACGCCTGATGGGCAAGGACCGCAACTCGCAGTACAACCTCGCGCTCGGCTTCCGGATGGAATTCTGAGTGGCCGCTTGCAGCCCGGCGCAGGGCGAACGCATGATGTCGCGGATGGAACCGACCCCCTCGCCAGCCAGACACGGGCAGCGCGCATGATTGAATTCGGCCACCTGAGCCACGTCGGCCTGCGTCGCGAGCTCAACGAAGACACCTACTACGGCGACGCCGAGCTGGGCCTGTGGTTGGTGGCCGACGGCATGGGCGGGCACGAGTTCGGCGAGGTCGCCAGCGCGCTGGCCCGCGACGCCGTGGTGCGCGAGGTGCGCGCCGGGCGGTCGCTGGTGGA